>JAAYNE010000108.1 GCA_012521015.1 Clostridiaceae bacterium
ATTTATTCCCAAGACAGGAAAGTCTTGCCCGACAGAAATTTTAGAAACATTAGCTAGTTTCAATGCAGAAGGTCGTCCGATCTGGAAGCCCATGCATATGCAGCCGATATATAGGACCAACCCGTTTATTACGGTCGAGGGTAACGGTCGAGGCCGCACAAATGCCTATATAAAAGGCTTTGGAATCGATGTAGGAGCCGACATTTTCCGCCGTGGACTGTGCTTACCGAGCGATAACAAGATGACGCCGGAGCAGCAAGACCGGATTATTGAGATCATTCATAGGTGTTTTCTGTAATGTCGGCTGGACGTGACTGAGGGCGTAGATAGTGCGATAACGTATCGGCAGAGCATGACTGGGCATCGTAGATAAGGAAGTGCCGTATCGGCTGGATATGCATGCGAACTGTAAATCGACGTCGGCAGCATATGCATGAGGTGCGTAGATAAGGAAAACGGCATCGACTGCATATGCATAACGAAGTCATATTTGCATCGGCTGAATATGCATTAGACAATCATATGTGCATCGGTTGAGCATGACTGGGGTAGTCACAGTTTAGAAGCAGTAAAATGGTGAGGAAATCGAATGATAATTCTAAAGATAGTTCTCTGGATTGCGGCTATAGCTGCTGTGGTTGGTGTGGGTGCTTTTCTTGCTGATATTATACAGCAGCAGGGTGGTGACCACAAACCATATGGACCATATGAGAGGTTTATTAAACGTCCACTTGATGCGTTTCTAGCGACAGGTGCACTCCTCGTTCTTTCGCCTATTCTTCTTATTTTAACAGTTGTTGGCGCTATTAAAATGAAAGGAAATCCTTTTTTTACGCAGGAACGTCCGGGATGGAATGAAAAGATCTTTAAGCTCATTAAATTCCGTAGCATGAATTCTGCAAAAGATAAAAATGGGGTTTTACTTCCGGATGTTCAACGAATAACTGGTTATGGTCATTTCATTCGCAACACAAGTCTGGATGAACTACCTGAGCTTTTCAATATTGTAAAGGGAGACATGTCTATCGTCGGTCCCCGGCCTCTATTAGTGAAGTATCTGGATAGATACAATCAGGAGCAACATCACAGACATGATGTCCGCCCAGGATTAACTGGATTTGCACAAGTTCATGGGAGAAATTGTGTAACATGGGAAGAACGATTCAAAATGGACGTTGAGTATACACAACATGTGACCTTTACAAGAGATGCGCGGATTATTATTGATACTATTCGAGCTGTAATAAAGCACGAGGGCATTAATTCGGAAGGTACATCAAAGTATACGATGTCAGAGTTTGAGGGTAATAAATGAAAACACCTTATTTTCTTATACATCAAGAGCTACTTCAAGAAAACATAGAAAGATTTACACAAGGAATGTGTGCTAATTGGAACAACTCAAGATTTGGATACTCAGTAAAAACCAATTCTCTTCCGTGGTTACTTTCTTATGTAAGGCTAAAAGGTGGGTTGGCAGAGGTTGTTTCAGATGAGGAATATGATCTAGCGCTTTTATGTGGCTTTTTACCTAACGAAATCATTTTTAATGGTCCGATCAAGGGGAAGGATAAGTTTTATTTTGCATTAGAACATGGATCCATCGTAAATATTGATTCTGAAAATGAGATTAGATGGATTGAAGAATATGAAAAGCCGTTATCTGATCTTGGGATCCGTATAAATGTGCCATCAGAGGTCTTCAATTCTGAGGATATAGAATATACGGATGAAGGCTTTCGCTTTGGCTTTTCCGTAGAGAATGGGGCATTTGAAAAAGCGCTTAAACGGATATCGAAGAAGTATGATATTCGAAAAATTGGTCTTCATTTACACTGCAATAGCATTACACGAAGCAAAGAAGTATATCGTGCAATAGCAAAGTATACTGTTGGAATAATAGATAAGTACAATCTTGAGCCTCGTTACATTGATGTAGGTGGAGGCTTTTTTGGAGGGGTTCCAGGTAAAACAACTATAAATGAGTACTTTTCTATTATTTCGGATGAGTTTAAAAAATGCGCTCGTACGCGCCAATCTCTTTTAATTGCAGAGCCAGGTTCTGCGATTGTAGGGTCTGTTATAGATCTCCATACATCTGTTTTGGATGTTAAAGATACAAATTGCTCTCATATAGTTACCACGGATGGAGGAAGGGTTTATATAGATCCTCAATGGTTCCGTACACGCTATATGTACAGTGTTAGATCAAAATCAGAAAAGAAATATAGTGGGAAGCAGATTGTTTGCGGTTATACCTGTATGGATCATGATCGAATCATGGAGATCGAAAATGAGTTACATTTGCAGATGGGCGATGAAATCATTTACCATCGCGTTGGTGCCTATACCGTAACTTTTGGCGGTCTTTTCATTAAATTCTTGCCTGAAGTATACGTAAGCAACAATGGAGAAACAGAGTTAATAAGAAGTAGTATGACAGTCGATGAATACTACAAAATCCAGTCTGCGGGAGGACGATGATGAAAGTATTAGTTTTAGGAGCTACTGGAAATCTGGGCGCTTACTCAGCCTTAGCTTTGAAGGATGCTGGTTTCGAAGTTGTAGCAGTCGGAAAACGTGAGAGTGATAACGGCTTTTATGAGGAAAGGGGTATTCCTTATTACTCTGTAGATATCACAGAAAAAGAGGATTATAAAAAGCTTCATGGTCTAGGTATTGATATAGTGGCTGACTTTGCTGGAGAGCTTCCTTCAAGATGCAAATTCAATCCTCAAATGCTAATTCGATCCATTACGGAAGCTACAATGAATGTACTCGAATATATGAGAGTTGAGGGTTGCAAGAAAATAATCTTTCCAACCACACCTTATGACTTATTTGCATATCATGAAACGGGGGAGCCTATTGATCCTGATGCACCACGTGGTTATCCTCCTACAGGCGATCATTCTGTATATGCAATTGCGAAGAACGCAGCAGTTGATCTTATAGAAAACTATCACAATGAGTATGGAATTAGTCGGTTTATCCTTCGATTCTTTACTATTTATCAGTATCATCCGAATGCGTATCATTACGCAGATGGAAAGATGAGGATGATGCCGTATCGCTCGTTGATGGATAGAGCATCACGAGGAGAAAGCATCAATATTTATGGTAACCCGAATCGAGTCAAGGAAATGGTCTATATTAAGGATTTTGTTCAAGTGGTTGTTAATGCTGCAAAGTCTGAGCTCGATGGCGGTTTCTATAATATTGGAAGCCCGCATAGAGTCTCTCTTGATGAAATGATTCATGGAATCGTTGATGTTTTTTCACCAGAAGATAATAAATCCACAATTGGCTATGATCCAGAAAAACCTGACACACTACAGTCAATACTGGATTGGACCAAGACTGCCAGAGAGCTGAACTATAATCCCAAGTATGATTATATAACTATGCTAAAAGACTTTAAAGTAGAAATGGAAACGGAGCCTATGGCACAGTTGTGGGGAACAAGAGATTATTACGAAAAGCTTTATTCTGACAAAGTATGAGGTGACAGGTGATGAATTACTTAATGCTCAGCGTCGGTCGACGTGGGGAATTAATGAAAGATTTTCGATCTTCCATGGAAGAGGGATCAAGGATAATCGCTACAGATAACAGCCCGTATGCGCCTGCCCTTTATTTTGCTGATAAGCAGTATATCGTTCCGAAAATTGATGCACCTGAGTATATGGATGTGATTTTGGGCATCTGTAAAAAAGAGCAGATCAATGCTGTAACCACATTTATTGATCCGGAGATCATGCTACTTGCAGAGAACCGGGAGAGGTTCGCTGAAAGTGGTGTCGAGGTCCTTGCTCCTTATACTGAGACAGCAAAGCTGTGCTTTGATAAGTACGAGATGTTTAAGTATTTGAGAGAAAAAGGTATCCGTACAGCGATGACCTGGGGAACTTTCGAGGAAGTCAAGGCTGCGCTTGATGCTGGGGAAGTTTCTCTTCCTGTATTCGTAAAGCCAAGGACAGGTTCTGGCTCAGTCGGGGCTAGGAAAGTATTAGACATCGAAACCCTCCATGCTGCATTCGAGCAAGATCCAAGCTTGATAGCTCAGGAACTAATGACCGGTGAAGGATGCTTTGATCTTGATGCTGATGTCTACGTAGACACTATCAGTCATAAGCCTGTAGCTATCTTCTCAAAACGCAAGATCAGTACAACAATCGGCGGAGCGAACAAAACGATTTCTTTTAAAGATCAGAAGTTATTCGACTTTGTCCAGGAAGCTTTGAGCAAGTTCAAGTTCAATGGCCCAATTGACGCAGATTTCTTCTATAAGAACGGCGAGTATTACCTGTCCGAGGTGAATCCTCGCTTCGGCGGAGCTTATCTGCACGCATACGGAGCTGGCGTCGATTTTATCAAGCTGATTGATAGGAATCTGAAAGGTTTGGAGAACGAGGTTCAAATCGGAGACTATGAAGAAGGCGTTGTCATGATGATGTATGACAGCGTAGTCATTAAGAAAAACGGAGAGTTGGCAAAATGAAAATTGTGATTATCGCAAACAACTCAAATGGGTTGTATCTGTTCAGACGGCAGCTAATAAGCGCTTTGGTCGAACGAGGTCATGAGGTAATAGCTCTCACGCCGTTTGATACGGATGTCGATAATCTACAGTCTCTTGGTGCAACTCTTGTGGAAACACCTATTGATAGACGTGGAACTAATCCTATTAGGGATTATTCCCTGATGAAGCTTTA
>JAAYNE010000109.1 GCA_012521015.1 Clostridiaceae bacterium
CTGTTATGGGTTCTACAGTAATCTTCTATGATAATTCTTGAGTATTCTCGCATGCTTATCTACCACCTATCAATTTCTTATCGCTACGTTAATCCTTCACCCTCATTAAAGCCTTGCATCATATGATTATCCCATGATGCGTTAATCATCTCTAAATCCTTCCTCTGCATAATTCTATTCCTATCACTTAGGATTGCAAGCATTTCATCGGCAACCTCTTCAAGTGACGGATACTGATAATTTAATAAATATCCAATCATCTTCAACACCTAGTTCCAGCACTTGCATGTAACTAATTTATGATTTTTCACTTAGTACCTCCAAACCATATAGCCCTGGTTATTAGCGATCTGATATAAAGGCTCAATAGTCTGTCTCATTGCCACTAGAAATGCGTCATGCCCACGGTCACTTCCATCAATACCAAAAATATCCTTCTTTACATTAAGATACTTCTCTGTAATCTTGTCCTTTTTCCAACTCTTCGCTATCATAAAAGCTTGATACTGCTTTTCACAAAATTCGTTTATGTACATATCCTTGTCCGGAAGCTTGTTGTTTTTTCCGCTATTCATATTCTTATACATAGGATATAGATTCCAAATCTCATTATGTAGCACAAAGCTCCAAGGAATAAAATGGTCAATACTCATTCCACCGTAGGTCTGAAGATTCTCTTCTGTAAATTCTGTTCCTGTATAAATATCAAATAGTGGCATTTCACTCTGTATTTTTTTCCAATACTTTGTCTCAGCAGATAGATTTCTATCTCTATCAGTGGGTGGAAATATCTTGTATGGAATAGCAGGCACATTAGGATTTCGTCTCTGAACATAGTCAATCAGCTTGTAATTCATCCATCCTTCAACGATTGCAGCATTCAGCTTCAAATAATAAATCCAGTTGGTAGAAACCGTTAGATATCCTTCAGCATTATTCAGAACGTAGAAAGCGTTTCCGAAGTCGTTTCGGTTGTATTGCTCTATAAACCCATTGATTTTGGCATCGTTGAAGTAAAAATCATGCTTCCTTTCGTAGTCGAGCTGTCTCTGATAAAATGGCCTAATCAGTCTATAAGGAACCATGTTTGTAAAGTCACTAATCATCTTGTTAAGTCGTTTGTCTTGATTTTCACAAATAATTGTAACAATTCGTTCCTCTTTTTCCTCCCTGGCCACCCCAAGGTCATGGTGAATATAAAGTATTGCATCAGACAGCTTATCAGAATGTCCGAGACTAAGCTTGTAATATACTACAGGATACCAGGCAGACGCAATCATTCTTGCTACAATTCTGCGATATGGAATCTGAAAGTTCCCCTTCATCACTTCAGCAAATATTCCCTTGAACCAGTATATTTTGTAACTGGCTGAAAAGTTGTACAACATGCTATTCAAATATCCTGATTCCACAATATCAGACTTGGGAAGTAGACTGTCTATATTTTTCTTTTTCGGAGTATCATGTTGAGCCATCTCTCACTCTTCCTCTCATGTCTTACGTCATGGGATATCCATTGATCTTCTAATACCAATTCTGTGACAGAAACTATTAGCTTTTCGAATGTAGCCTCTGTCATGTCTATAAAATATCTGCCCTTTCTATAACCCTCAAACTCTCCATATTTAAATGACATATAGATAATTCCATCCTGTTTCAACGCTTCGCACATTTTCGCTATAACAATTAATAATTCATCTTTTGATAAATGTAAAATAGATGCACAAGCCCAAATGCCGTCATATACCTCACATTCATTAAGTTCCTGAAACATCATTTGCTTCACATCTATCCCTGTATACTGGCTAGCTAAAATACATAGCTCCTTCGAACCATCTACTGCTATAACTGCATAACCCTTGTCCAGAAAAGCTTTTGTATCTCGTCCAGATCCACATCCAAAATCTAAAATATATGCTCCTTCTGATAGCTTCTTAAGAAAAAGATTTTGATGCGATTCAAAATCTACTTTGGAGGTATTGTCTATGAATTGGTTTGCATTTTTATTATAATAATCTATAGTGCAGTTCATCTTTAATTACCTCCAGCATTGTATAAATATACTATTGTTTTGCTATTATCAAAACAATCCGGTCTGCAAAAACATATAACTAACCTCGTTCTGAATTATCTTCTTTCTATTATGTAGCATAACCGCCCTTATCACATAAATATCATATCATTATGGTATTCAAATTAATATTTGATTGTATGACACCTTTAAAAAGTTGCTGAAGTGGAAGTTCATCTTAATAAATTATAAGCTCAACTACGAACAAAATCAATCCAAATTATTCCTCATGATATTTCTTTCAAATACTTTAGTTACTGTTCAGAGGTTACCTTGAATTAAAAAGACCGATGGTGTAGACTTATTTCAGTCAAAGCCATCGGTTTTATCTTAATTTAAACTTAATTCAAAGGTTCTGGATACTTTATCGAATACATTCTGTTCTTCATTTCTTCGCATCATAACTAGCATGCTCATGCATTGACAGAGGTAATCGATACTCGCTTGACTCCGGAATGACACGGCCTGCACCTGTTTACGTTTATATTTTCTCAAAAGCCTCTCGGCTTCGTTGTTTGTTGTAGGTACCCTGTGATCATAGAGGAATAGTAGATGATTGGACATATACTTTTCCATTCGTGAATACAGGTTATATCCTTCTCTATAATACTCGTTTGGCGGGATGTATTCGTATTCTTCTTTTGCCTTCTGGAGTATTTTTCTGTAGCGGTCTTCGAATTCTGTGACCTTTTTTATACTACAGTTTGTGTTAGGTGGAAGACCTTTTCGATAATGGATCATTTCCCTTATCAAAGAGTGCATCTTTTTATTCCAGGTACGGTCTGTCTCATTAGCTATGCTGTCTTTGAGATAACGCAGAACATGGGCAAGGCACTCTTGATGATCATATCCGTAGTTGTAAAAAGTTGATTCATGATCATGCACCAAGATGCCCTGATAATCCTCGACTACAGTACCTTTCACACCCTCATGTCCTTTTTTCTCTCGGGCGAAGTAGATGGCTTTTTCATCTGGTGTTGCACAAATAAATACATATGCACTTTTCCCATTTACCTTTGCGTTGGTGCAATCGGTATGCATAACAGGGGACAAGAGCATATCAGCAAACATTGTTTTTTGTTCCTGCTCTGTTTTTTTGGCAAACTCTTTGCTGAGTTTATTTATCATGCCCTTTGATATATTTAACTGGCCACCAGTCAGGTCAGAGAGAAATTTTCTGCTTTTATCAATGGAGGTACAGCATTCATTATTCAGGAGAAATAAGAATGCCTTAATACTACCATCGTAATTTACGTCGTCTACAACTCCAGAAGGAAATGGTGCGTGGATACGTTCACCTGTTTTAGCATTATAATAAACATCGGCATGATATTCCGTCACATCAAGCAACAGACGGATTCCGACAAGTTGTTTTACTATGGTTTTGGAGGTCTTCTTAAAATCAGGATCATCGAGAACTGCCTGTGGCGCAGGAAGTAAGACAGGCTCCGAGGTTGGCACCTGTTTTTTTCTACAGTGGCCTTTGTGTCCGGGCTGACCACCGGGCTTCTTTCCTGTTTTTTCTCGATTATTTGTAATCTTTTTGTTTTTGATTGATTTTGAAGAAGGAAGGGAAGAATTCTCATAATCTCGATTATTTTGTGCTCTTAACTTCAGATTAATTCCTTTTTCTTCTTCCAATTCTGTTGCCAGAGTATAGAGTTGATGACGCTGCTCTGTTACTTTATTTTTTTGTTCATCTAGCTGTTGTTCTGCTCGCAGTGCTCTTTTTTCCAACTGCTTATTTAACCTTTGGAAAATGTTCAGTTTCTGCTCGAATTCCTTTTGAACATCCTCAAATACTTCAAACCATTGATTGCGGACACTGATAGTATCACTATGGGCATTTGATAGATCATCCTGTAGTTTCCTGATAATGCGTTCTAAATGACGAAGTTCTTTTCGGTACTCTTCCTGCATTTTGACGTATTTTTCTCCAGATTTAAATGCCATCACTTCTGCGTTGGCTGCTTTTAAACGATATTCAAGTGTTGTGATGTATTCAAAGGATTGATTCATGCCATTAGCCTTTCTTATATGATTTTAAAATATCCTTCAACAGTTTGGTTAATTCCGAAACCTGTTCTTCCAGGGTCTCTATTAATATCTTTTGTTCTTTGATAATTTCTTGCTGAATTTTATTTTCTTTTTTCAGACCAGCAATAACTTTATCCCGGATATCGAAACTGTTATCAAATTTAGGAGTCATATCACGTCCTCACTTTCTAAGATAATTATATCAGAAAGCCTTGAGAAATGCGACTTTACAAGTTTTTTACCACTGGCAATTTGACTGTGGATAAATGAAAAAATAATTGAATGTAACAAGAAAAAAAGCTTAAAGAAATCAACTAAATCGAGAAAAACAGCTCCAGTATGTGGATAATCCAGTGCAAAATAACATGAGCAAGATAACCATTAACACGGTCACCTTGCTCTAGGCTAGTTATCCACAAAATTAAAAAATAAATTTCAGCACTTTTCACAATGGTTTAAATATAGGTGTGAACAGTAACTCTTATCCCTGTACGGAACATCTGTATCTTCTTCTAAATTAAAATAACGAGATCTGAAATATCTCCAAAAATATCATCACGAATATGATTCATATACAATATCTTTCCATCTGAATCTATTACTTGATAAAAATCATAATATTCTTGCTTAAAAAACTTCTTTGATAATATAGAGGTTGAAGCATTTACTACAATTCTTGAAGTAGAAGGATGTAAACTTCATATAAATGAAAGCATATATGAGAAAAAGTATTAATGGATTATGTGAAATAGTAATGAATAACTTTGATATTGATTCTAGAGAAAAAATACTATTTGGATTTTGTAATAGGCAAAGAAATAGAGTTAAGATATTAGTGTGGGATGATAATGGCTTTTGGATCCATTTTAATAAAACCATGGCATAATCACGCAGTTTGTTAACAGATTCCCTTTTTGCCAAGTGCAGTAAAAGTCTTTTAATCTCCTCATCAGTATATACGGATGGAAGCCGACTGTCCTTCACCGCCCTTATGTCTGGAAATTCAGTACCAAAGTCATCACAGATATATTTTTGAAGGAAGCAGAAACCAAGAAATTTTCTAATTTCGTCCAATTCACGTTTCTGGTAATAAGTGCTTTTTCCTGCGAAAGAATAAACATATGACTGAATAGCGGCTGAATTAATGTCCTCTAATGACAAAACTGTAAGGAACCGTCTCATAGCAGCCTTTTTTCGAATGTAGGTTCTCTCTGCGTTCCCTGCTTCAACACAGAGAGAAATATACTCATTCATGACAGTTTCATCTTTTGTAATAAGGGCATCCTTTCTTCTGGTTTTGACTTCCAATCGCCCTGTTATCTGATATTCAAGCAAGACATGAAAGGCATTCCTACAAATCTGTTCCCGGCGGCTCAGTTGGTAATAGGGAAGATTCCATATGTCCTTCTCCCTTGTATTTAAAAGGAAGGATACAATTAAATCTATGCCTAGTTCCTTGTCACCAGCTTCTTTGCAAAAAGAGCGGTAAAAGCAGGCATAATGCTTGCGGATTGTCTGTTCTTTGATACCTGCATCTTCTAGTTTGGTGAGTAGATCACCTATAATCGTTTGTA
This sequence comes from Clostridiaceae bacterium, assembly GCA_012521015.1. Classification (GTDB taxonomy): domain Bacteria; phylum Bacillota; class Clostridia; order Saccharofermentanales; family DTU023; genus UBA5436. Next base: position 5,683 of record JAAYNE010000109.1, read on the forward strand.
CTAACATTTTTATCACCTCATAATGGAATTTCAGCAAAGCTGATATTCCCATTATAGACGATA
>JAAYNE010000110.1 GCA_012521015.1 Clostridiaceae bacterium
AAATGCTTTGTTTCAGATCCCCGACCATAAAGACTCGCGGACATTCAATTCTGGAAATCAAAGTTTCCTGAATCGGGTTGGTATCCTGATACTCATCCAAATAGATTTCCTGATATTTCTCATGAAGCACTTTGGCAATTTCCGGTTGATCTAATAACTTCAAAGCAAAATGCTCATAATCATTGAAATCTATTTGATTATGTTTGATTTTAATTTGTTGAAAACGACGGTCTATCAGAATTACTGTCTCAAAAAACCGTGCCAAAGGTCGGAGCATCGATTGAAGATCTTGCTCAATTTCAGGTGTACTGCGAATAAAGTAAGGTTTGACTTTTTCAAGTTGATTCCTTTTGGCTATTGCAGAATTATGTTTAAAATCCGGATGAATCAATGCAATAATCGGCAAAACTTTCGGCTCATAATTCTCGATAAAATCCATTTTGGCCAAGGCTTCTGGTGTACAGGAATTATTGGCACGCAGACTGATAAAATCTCCTAATAACTTGCCTTGCTCATAAATTTGATTCCATTTTTCTGTAGCGGAAGATTTTGCAGCAAGAATTTGCCTGATTTCATGCACAACTTTCAATTCAAGATTCAAGCGTTCTTCTATTTGAAAATGCTCTTTGGTTCTAGTCTTTTTGCTCAAAACAATGCGTAAATGTTCACTATTCAAAGCATAATTCAAACCTTCAATTGCCGGATTGATCAAATCTTTAATTTGTTCTAAAGCTTCGTTAACTACCGGATGTCTGCTAAAGTCCTCCGCCTGTGCTTTAAAATCTTTCAGTGCTTGTTGAATTACAGTTTCAAAATATGCCATACTACGCAACTGAGCCAGCGATCTTGCCAATTGATCGCGAACCGGTTGATCGCTTAAGGAATCAGTTATCATTAAGACTAAGCGATCAAAATCCTGCAGCCATTCGCTTTGAGTAATCGGATCTTCCAGTAAGTTAAACAATTCAACTTTACTTTGTATGTCCGGAATTTCTTGCGAAACAAATGATGTGCTGACATCTTCTCGGCTTGGATAATTATTTAAATCTATTTTATTCAGGTTATTTAGTTTTGATTGACTATTTACAACATTAATTTCCAAACTATTTTGAGATAATTTGGATTTTGTATTGGTATTGTCTGAAATTTTTAGTTCGGTAATTTTCCGATATATTTCTGTCAAGACTTCATCAATCGCTTGATTGAGATAAATATCCCGGTACGTTTGTGATATTGTGGTAAAGCCCGGTTGCAAAATGAGCTGACCGTTTTGATCCGTTAAATATGCACCATATTCTTTAATCAAATTAAGACAAAAAGCATGAATCGTGGAAATTTGTGCCAAAGGAAAACGCTGTTTTAATTCTCTGAGGTATTTTAGCTTTGTTGGATCAGTTGTTTGTTGCATTTCTGCTGAAATTTTTTCGTCAATTTTCCGGCGCATTTGAGTCGCAGCCTTATCGGTAAAAGTAGCAACCAAAATACTCTCCGGCTCAATCTTTTTTGCCATTACCCGACGAAATATTCTTTCGATCAATACTGCCGTTTTGCCCGAACCGGCGGCAGCCGAAACCAACAACGGTCTTGGCAGATCATATTCTATCGCTTGTAATTGTTCTTCTGTCCAGTTAACACTCATGCTTTTTTCTCTGTTCTTGTTATTTGTTTTCTGTTTTCTTTATTTACAAATATTCAGCACGTTTCTCAATCAATCTTTGATCATAGCGGCACATTTCTTTATAAGCACAATAATCACAGGGCAAACTATCTTTGCTAACTGTTTTGGGAATCGGCGAAATCTGTCCTTGATAGATTTTTTCAACAGCTGATTTTGCATGTTGCAAAGCTTGCTCACCAATTTCATTCAACTCATGTTTTTCCGATGTTTGAATTTCCTGAATCGGATTATTACTGTTCAGTCTTTGCATCAAATCTTGTTGCGGCGGATAAAACAAGTGTTTTGCATTAATACTGTCCTTGGGTTTATTGTTGAAATTCAAATAGGCAATTCGATCTGCGGTTTGCTCAGGATGATTAATTTGCCAGATTTTTTGGTAAAGACCCAATTGAAGATCCAAACCAGAGAGGATTCGTTCCGGCTCGATTTTTTTGCCGCCGGTTTTATAATCATATAAGCGATACTGCCCGGAATTATTGAGATCGACTCGGTCTATTATACCACGCAAAAAAACTTTCAAGTCTGCAGCAGAAAGTTCCAGTTCTTGGAAAGCACTTAATTGCTCACGAGCTTGATAAATATTTGATTCTGCGTGAACTTGAGCAGGGCTTGATTGCTTGTGAGGCGGGAAAGTCCATTCAAAAAATTGCGGAAAGAATCCGTCCGGTGCAATAATTGTAGCACTATACCAAAGTGCCGCCCGAACATGTCGTTTGATTCTCCGACCTTGAGCTGCAATAATTGCCCCGTCTTGATAAGTTGTAATTCCTGTAGTTTTTACACTTTTCTGATATAGATCATCGTAAAAAGAATCTGTTTTGATCTCGTCAAGCCATTTCTTAAATTCCTCATTTTTTGTTACAGAATCCGGCATTCTGTTCAATTTTTCTTTCAAATTACGTAAAGCAGTTTCCATCATTGAGTGGATCAAAGTTCCCCGATCACTCGGGTCTGCATCCCAGAGCGGTCTTTCCTGCAGTGCCAGAGTATAATCTGCAAAATATTGGTAGGGGCAAGCTTGAAATGTTTCCAATCCGCTGGCAGTAAAGTAATTATTTTCAGCAAAAACTTGTTTGAGCAATTCCTTATCCAAAGTCAGATAAGGCTTGAACAAGTCTAAAGGATCTGTTTTTAAATCTACAAATGATATCTGTTCTGAATCTTTGTTTTTGATTTGTGTCAAAGCTTTTTGCCAAAAAATACTTGATGTAGGCAATCGCAAATCCGATTTTTGCCCTGCAATAATTTCCGTTTTTGGCAACGTGTTTTGTAAATCTGTATTCTTGACTCTTTGATTAGCTAATAAATATCGCTTAGTTCTGGCTGTAGTTAACCAACGTTGATCAGGTTCTGTCGGATCACCCAGAATAATTGAATTTAAATTAATTCGTTCCGCCAATTCGGATTCATTTTCTGAATCGGGATAGCGTGTCGTCTTTATATCATTTTGCAATTCTAAATTATTTTCTTGTTTAAAATTATTTGCCAATTCATTCTGCAAGAGAACAAAAACTGCAGGCCACTTTGCCTCGTCTAAATCCGGAACTGAAAGATAAATCCGATCCTGTGCCGCAGTCAGATTTAAAATTGAGGTGATTTGATTAGATAAGATCCTGTTTTTCTTATAATCCGGCAACTTTCTTTCACTATTTAATTCGATCCAATTGATTTCTGTTTGATGTAAAAATCCCTCTGCTACGTTTATTTGTGGAAATGTATCACGGGTTGCTCCAGTAATAAATAATATTTTACAGTCATAGTACATCATCTCACGTGGACTTCCGACTCTAATCCGATCAAGCCCCACTGGAATTGAGCTCGGAATTTGTCCCGCCAATGTACCGAGAATTACTTCTCTAAAGCCTTTTTGGCTAATTGGGCTCTCACCCAAAAGCATTATACTCTCTTCAAGTAATTGAATAATTAATTCCCAGGATCTGGCAAGCGAAAGTGAAACATCCTCTTCACCGGAATCTCTCAATTGATCTATCATATCTTGCAATTTATTGATCAAAAAATCTTGCCCAAGCCAAACTAAAAGATGTTTTGATTTCTCCGCACCCCGTCTCAAACTCCGCATTTCTTTTAACGCAGCAAAAACCGGATCAAGATAATCTTTCTTGAAAGATAATGCCCATTCTTTTTGATCAGCTCTGATCGCATCATAATACTTAGCTTTTTGAATTTTTCGAGCATTATTCAACCCAAATTCTAAACAAATATTTTCAAATTGATCAATTTCGTCTTCCATCGGTTCTGCTAAGCCGGGCCGCAGAAATGCCAATAAATCATTGAGATTGAAATCATTTGTTGATAATTCAAAAAATCCCGATAGATAGCGAAAAAGTGCGGTTTGACGCAGAGGTATACGTTCCGACAAAAAAGTATCCAGACCAAATTCACGAAAGACTGACTTTTCAAGACTTAAATCTTTAATATCATCACAAATAACTATCCCGATATCTTTTTTACGATAATTATTTTCCATTAAAAGTCGTTTAATTTCACCCGCAATAAATGCCCATTCCTGTCTTTTATCCTCTGCAGCAATTATAGTGAATTGATCATATTCGGAAATTTGATCTTCAGATTCAGATAAAAGTTCGTTCTCATTTTTAGTTAAAGCAATTTCAGTGGGATTTGATTGCAATTCATGATTTTCAACATCAGGCCGTAAATCCTTGTTTTCTCCGTCAAGTTTCAATATCCCTGTCAAAAAAGAATTTTGTAAAGCTTTGCGTGCCGGTTTGCTTTTTTCTTCTAAAGTTAGTAATTGTGCTTCAGGTAATATCTTGCGTAACTGAAGAAAAGATTGATAACCCGGCTCAAACAATTCCCGTCTGATTGAATCAATTGAATCAGAAAAACTCAAATCTGCACAAATCGTGATTTTTAATTCTTTTACACGTTCTGCCAATAATTTAATAATTTTCAATTCTTGTTGATTAAAAGTTCTGATATCCGCAAAACCGGTAATCCAAATCCTGGTATTCTTCAAAAAATCTAATTCCGATTGCCATTTTTCATCTTGTAAGAGTTCTGCCAGACGATCTAAGTTATCATCCTGATCAATCAATTCCAGTTCCTGCATTTTTGTCTGATATAGTTTTTGTAAGGTCGCGAAGTCTATCAATTTATCTTTGGTTAAAGACGGCGGAGCCAACTCCGCTAAATGGGCTAAGGTTGAATTGTCGAGATCAAAACGCTTGAAATCGCTTAAAACAGTTTCTAATTCGGAAGAATAGCCTGGCATTCCGGCAAAACGTTGAAAGTGTTTGAATTTTGCAGAATTGTCATGAATTAAGCGTTGAATGATTAAAGATTTGCCTAAACGAGAAATGGTTTCAATTGCCGAACCGCCGGCAATTGAAAATATTCGATGGGCCAAACGGTTGAACGATAAAACCTCCGCCAACATCAAACCGTCAACATCATAATTTTCTAAATATCTTCTTTCAAGGTCGGCTTTCAATGCTTCCGGCACTATCAAAAAAGCTCTTTCATTAAGCCTGGAAATCATGCCCTTTGCACGGCTTGCCAATTCAGAGAGACAATAATCCATTGATTGTATCGGATTTGTTGCGGCAATCAATTTAGCTCGATTTTTCAACATAATTTTAACTTACCAATTATTAATTCATTATCTGCATCAATTAATAGTCTCTTTTTTTTCTTATACATAAACTTTTTCAAAATAAAATTCAAAAGAATTTAATTCAAATTTAATATTATCATATCTAAAATTATATACTGTTTGAGAGATTGATTCAGCCTGATTTTAAATAAGAGAAAAATGAAAATAGCGGGAAGAGCTCCCGCTATTGGTGGACCTGATCATTATGACCAGCCCCTAAATATTCAATAGGTTTTATCATACACAGTTATACCAGTATATTTTTCCATGTTAATCGGAATTAAGTTATACATTGCAAATTATACCGACTTTAAAGTTCATCATAGACCCTTTCTAATCTACATCGATCGGTTGTTCGGCATTGAGGATCGGCCCACCGAATTCGATTTGACCAGATGCCCAAGTTGACACTTCGCTTAAAGCCGGATGGATTGTCATTGTATAATTTACTGCATCGGGAGTTCTCGGATCAAGATATCTTGCTGTAAATTCTTTGCGTTCTCTTGCTGTTTCAGCTGAACCGATGTCCGGTTCAAGAATTTTGAATTTATGTTCCCCGGCGTTGATTAAGTTTATATATGGTTGAATCAATATCGCTGCTTCCGGTCCGACAATCTGGACTCCCAAAATTTGTTTGGTCTTTTGATCTGCAATAACTTTTACAAAATTTTCAGGTTTGCCGAAATCATAACCCATGGCAAAAGGTTTAATTGTATATTCATAGGCATATTTTCCGGTTATTATCTGATAGCCCTGATCTTCTGCCATTTTTGTGCTTAAACCGACGGAGGCTACTTGAGGATGAGTATAAACCGCAGACGGAACGACGTCATAACGTGCTCTTCTTCTCGGTGTAATAGCTTCACCTGAGTCATTGCGCTCTCTTTCAAATAAATTAAAAGCCAAAATTTCCGCTTCATAATTCGCTACATGGCGTAGTTGAAATTTACCATTTGCATCACCGATTGCATAAACTCCTTCAACCGAAGTTTCCAAAAATTCATTGGTCTTAATCCAGCCGCGATGATCCAATTCGATACAGGTTTTTGAAATCTGCAAGGTATCGCTATTGCTGGTCAAACCTGTAGCAAGTAATAAATCTGTGGCTTCGATAATATTTATTTCTCCGGTTGCCCGATGCTCAATTGTAAATTTTTTGACTCCATCTTTTACCTCAACTTGGATCATTTCAGAATTGAGGTAAACTTCAATTCCTGCCTCTTTGTATTCTTTTAGCACAACTTCCGTAATGTCAGAATCAAAAATCGGTAATAAACGCGGATTATGTTGAACGATTGTGACCTGCGTGCCCAAGTGAGCAAAAATATGAGCAAATTCCGTTGCAATCGGACCACCGCCTAAAATCACCAAACTTTTATATGGTTGTTTCGGAAATTTTTCGCCAAAAAAGGTTTCTGAAGTTATATAGTCAACATTTTCCAACCCTTTGATATTATCGGGAATTCTGGTGCGGGCACCATTTGCAATTAAAATCGTATCCGCCGTCAATTCTTCCGAAAGCGTTCCGTCATTTAATTGAACTCGGATGATTTTTTCCCCTGTGAAAAATCCTGTTCCTTGGTAAACATCTACATTTTCTTCGGCATGATACGCTTCAAGAACTCGTGAACTCTGATAATTCAAGTGATTCCACATTCTCTCACTCATTGCTGTCCAATTAAGTTTGAACTCACCTTCAATCAAACCCTTGCTCTTGAGTCTGTCAAAATCTATTTTATAATCTACAGGGTTAACCAATGTTTTGGTCGGAATACAACCACGATTCAAACATGTTCCACCGAACTTACCCTTTTCAATTATTGCTACAGTTTTTCCTGCATCTATTGCCGCATCCGTAGTAATGTTAGCTGCCCCTGTACCTATTACAAGATAATCATATTTTTTCATGATGCACCTCCCATTTTGTATGTTTTCTAATAATTGTTTTGCTACTAAATATAATCTTACTGATTCTGATTGTTTTTTCTCTTACTCGTTTTTTTGTACTTATTATTGCATATTTTCACAAACAATTTGCAGCAAAGCATGTTTAATAGCTATTTGGTATCTTATATTACAATTCCTGTTCTATTACGAAAAGAAGGATTATAGGTATTAAAAAATCCCTTGCATACCGCTTCGCAGGATTACGGGACTCATTTTTTCTCCACCAGCAAATGAGCAATATGTGAGAACAAGCACAAAGTGGAGTAAAATGTTGCTAAAAACTCCCTATATTTGATAGGAAAGTAACAAGGTTAGACAATAATAAGACAAGCTCATTCTCAAAAGGAATGATTATGGGTCCGGTGAAATCTACCAAGACACCTAGGCTAATATTTGGTTATCTAGTTATATGAAATTAAAAACTTGTAAAAAAAGCAGTTCATACTAGCACTGGTTAAAACGCCAGGATGTCTAGTCTGCATGATGCATTTCCCACACCTAACAATAGAGAAAACTTAAAAACCCAATAACGAGGTCCAAAATTTTCATATTGCAAGCCGGGCTTTGGTCCACGGTCTCAGCTGTAGCATCTATACCAAAAAGATCAATGACAAGCTCCTTGCAGCAGACCGAATCAGGAACATTCTTTCTTCCTCCAAAGACCAAAACTACCGTCTTCTCATCTGGGAATCCTTGAATTTTTTGACCATCTTAAGGTTTTTGCCCTATAAATCTCTTATGGATCTATAGTTTTAATAATATTGTAATTATTTAAATAATAGGTCATTTCTATGATCCGGCAGGACCTCTCCCCCTCTTTTTTCTTTTGCAATAATTATTTTATAAAAAAATGACGTGTGTAACCTTGATGTAACCGCGACTTTTTATGATATGTACAAATACTATAAAAAGGAAGATGTTTGTTGCCGTATAAAACAGGCAAAAACGAACTGTACAACAACATCCTCATCGAATTTAAAAAGGAGGGGGAAATATGCGAAAGAAAATGACTAAATTATTTCTGGCAATAATATTGTTATTGTCACTTATTGTGCAAATGACGCCGCCAGCGGTATTCGCAAATGATAATGAGAATACACAGCAAGCGGCTCCCGAAGGTGATCAACAAGCAGCACCCGAAGGTGATCAGCAAGCTGCACCTGAAGGCGATCAGCAAGCTGCACCCGAAGGCGATCAGCAAGCGGCTCCCGAAGGTGATCAGCAAGCTGCACCTGAAGGCGATCAGCAAGCAGCTCCCGAAGGTGATCAGCAAGCAGCTCCCGAAGGTGATCAGCAAGCTGCACCTAAAGATGATGAGCAAGCTGCTCCCGAAGGTGATCAGCAAGCTGCACCAAAAGATGATGAGCAAGCTGCACCTAAAGGCGATCAACAAGTGGGATCCCTCAATAGCCTCAGGTCGGCACCCGCTAACCAGCCTAAGAGCGGATCTCCACCGGAAGTATACTGCTATGTAAGTTTTATTTATGACGGACAGACCCTTAAAACAAAAATGGTATCACAAGGAGGAACTGTTGATGCTACCGGGGTTCCGCTGAATATTACGGAACCAGGCAAAGTATTCAGCCATTGGTCTAGTGAAGTAGGCGGAGCTGCATTTGACTTCAATACTCCGATAAACGAAGATACCACTCTATATGTAGTTACGAAGGACGCATGGATTGTCGCTTTTGATTCCAATGGCGGATCTGCGGTTCTTCCTATATATGTAATAGGCGGGAATACGATAGGAACCCTTCCTGTGCCTGAAAGAGCAGGTTATAACTTTAAACACTGGTCGTTAACCGAAGGTGGACCTGCAATTCCTGCAAATTATACTGTTACTGCGAACATAACGTTGTATGCAGTTTGGGAATCAAGCTCATCTACTTCATACAAGGTCATTTACTGGCAAGAAAATGCTGAGGATGATGAATATACTTTTAAAGAGATAGTATATAAAACAGGAACGACCGGAGCCAATGCGACTTATGATTCCAAGTCATATACCGGTTTCCACTTCGGCCATGCCGATGATACAACTATTTCTGGAAATGGCGATACGGTTGTGAATGTGTATTACGATAGAAATGTGTATACGTTCACGATTGAGTATAGAACAGGTTCGGGTTGGAGTGCGACTTGGCATACATATTCCACCACGCAGCTAAAGTACGGACAGTCTACAGCAACACAATATAATGCTGCTGTAACAGCATATCCACATTATAGCTGGTATGTATCGAGAACCTCAAACACTGCCTACTCTGAAGCACCATGTATGCCTAATGCGAATCTGACCGTACATGGCAGATATTCAGGAAGTTCTTATCAATACACTATTGGCTATTATGAACAGGGCACAGATGTACAGATAAAAGAACCATTTTCATTTTATAGTGGATCCGGGAGTCTTAGTTTTACCGATGAGGACGGGATCGATATTCCCGGTTTTACCGTAACTCCTCTAAGTCAATGGGACAGGCTTCGTCCGGGTCAAGTTTCAAAAATTTATTATACTAGAAACAACTATACCTTGACATTCAATAAGAATAACGGCGACACCGCTTTGGTTATCTCCAATATTCCTTTTGACAGTGATATTTCAGACAAAGACACGACAGGTCTGAATGAGAATTCGACCTTTGTACAGGGTGGCGTAAAGTACTATTTCGCAGGGTGGTATAATAATTCCGCCTGTGCAGGAGAACCGTATAGTATGGCAGGCAAAAAAATGCCGGCACATAATTTAGCTCTTTATGCGAAATGGATACCGGAAACATACACAGTTACATTCTACAATACCTTAAATACGGGAGATGGAACCTTCAATACGGAAGAGGTAATCCCTTTAAACACTGTACCTCAACCTGCAAATCATCCTCCAGGAGAGGAATTTATCGGCTGGTATTGGTACATAGGTGACTACTTTGTCCAATTTGATTTTAGTATGCCGATATTTGGAAATTTCGAACTGTTTCCCGTATATGCGAATCAAACCGCGAACGTTACATATGTTGCCAATAGTGATTCCGCAACCGGAACCGTACCGGCTGATAATATGATTTACTTGATTGGAGCGGAAGCAAGGGTAAAGAGTCCTACCAATTTAACTAATACAGGTTATTTCTTCAACGGCTGGAATGCAAAATCAGACGGAACAGGTACTTCATACCAACCCGGCGAACTGGCATCAGTTCCTTCAGGTGGCTTAACCTTATACGCCCAGTGGCAGAAGTGCACGCCCGTGACCTTCACAGGTGAAAGCGACAGCAGACCATATAATGGGTCCGAACAAAGTCTAACAAGTATCACACCATCAGGACTGAAGCCCGGGCATTCCTATACAGGATTGTCTTACGAAGCAAAGGGGACAAATGTTGGCACCTACGATGGTGAATTCAGTGGAACTGTCAAAATCAAGGATACTAATAATAAGGATGTGACTCATCAGTACACTATTAGCTATGATCCTGGCACACTGACCATTACAGCCAACACCGAAGACCTGACCATCGCTGCAACCGGCTACAACGGAACCTATGACGCCGCAAACCACAACGGTGTAACATCGGCAACCGCTTCACTGGCAGACGCGGTCATCACCTACAGCCTGAGCGAGAACGGCACCTACACAAGTGCTATCCCGCAGGTACGTAACGTGACTGCAGGAACAGTGATCTGGG
>JAAYNE010000008.1 GCA_012521015.1 Clostridiaceae bacterium
CTTCATGAGAAATATCAGGAAATCTATTTGGATGAGTATCAGGATACCAACCCGATTCAGGAAACTTTGATTTCCAGAATTGAATGTCCGCGAGTCTTTATGGTCGGGGATCTGAAACAAAGCATTTATAGATTTCGTTTTGCTGATCCCGACCTTTTCAGAAAAAAATTGAGCAATTTCTTATTGTATGATCCGGAGGCAGATTCATTCGGATCAGATGATAATTTATCTGAAAAAAATCAAGATTTACCAGAAACACATAAGGGATTACCGGCATCAGATCATAATTTACCGGAACAATTGCCGAGTAGTTCACCTGACGGATATACGGTTTTATTAAATAGAAATTTCCGGAGCAGTGAGACGATTTTGCATGCAATCAACGATTTATTTAGTTGGTTTATGCGAAATGAAATTGCTGAAATCGAATATGATAAAACTCAAATGTTGATTCCGGGACGAGCGGATTTAAGTGAAGCTGAATTGGGCGAACGCCGTATTTCGTTGGAACATCTGGTAATTCCCTATGAAATTAGTAATTTGGATCTTAGCTTAATTCCTGAATTAGCTAGGATAAAAATTGAATCAACAGCTGATTTGGAGTTGGCGTTGGAAGCTTTACAAGCAGTCAAGATAATCAAATGTGAATTACTCAATGGACGTCAATTAAGTGACATAGCAATCCTGAGCCGTAAACATGATATCAGCAGTATCTACAAACAAGTTCTTGCTGCTTACGGAATACCGGTCAGTGGGGGCGAACAAGCTACTTATCTGGAAACTCAGGAACTACGATTTTTAACTCAGTTAATCAGTTTATTGGATAATTTTCAGCAAGACATCCCCTTGGCATCAGTGATGCGTTCCCCAATTTTTGGCATACCCTTTGATGAAAACGAATTATTATTGTTACGTTTAAGTCAGCTTGAAGCAGAATATTTTTATGAAGTTGTCCAAAATACAAGTAATTTGTCACAAGCAGATTTCATTTCTCAAATTAAGCAGCAAAAACAAATTGCAATTGATTTGTATAATAAATTGCAAAATTTTGTTCAGATAATAAGCGATTTACGTAATCAATCTAAATGGTTATCTTTAGCAGAGTTATTGGATAATATTTTTCGGATTGCAGATTATCCGGATTATCTGATGCGACTTCCTTTTTCTGAGCAAAGACTTTCCGATATTGAACGCTTTCAACAATGGGCAAATCAATTTGAGCAAGAACAAGGCGGCGGTTTAAGGAATTTTATTGTTTATATAAAACAAATTACCGAGCAAAAATTAAAATTGGAGAATTTCGATATTCCTCCTGCACCGGGCAACAGTGTAGCTACTATGACTATTCATGCATCAAAAGGTCTGGAATTTCCGGTAGTTATTTTAGCGGGTGCCAACAATCAATTATCAGCAAGAAGAAGCACAGATATTTTAAGCTTTGATCCGACATTCGGTTTATCAAGCTACATTGTTGATTTTGAACAACAGGCTACATACTCATCACCGGCAAATGCCTGGCATCAAGAACAAATTTTCAGCATGGAATTAGCGGAAGAGTATCGCCTGCTCTACGTGGCGATGACTCGAGCGGAAGAAAAACTTTATGTTTTGTCGAGTGCAAAAATGAAATCGACTGAAAATGAATATTATGCGAAGGCTTTAGGGCTAATTAAGCAAAATTTCACGAGATCAAATTTTCAAAATCTAAATAGCTATGCAGAAATCATCGTCGGATATTTAAATAATCAAGATACCAGTGTTCTTGAAGGGTTTCCCGGTTATTCCATATTGGCAACAGATGATTTCTTAGACATGTTTCGCGAATTACCGGAAGTTGATAATTCAAACCGGCCGATTGAGAATAGCGAACAAGGTATCAATAATCAAACAACAAATAGCGAACATGCAGTAATCGAAAAACAAAATCCAAACCAAAAACTGATATTACCGGATTTGAATCAGAAAAGGTATCAGCCGCTAACGATTGGTAATTATGATTTTTCAGCAAACTATCTTTCAGAAATCTTAGCGGAACTTAAACAGGTTAATCATGAATATACTGATTATTTAGTCCAAGCGGAAGTAACTGAACAAATTCGACAATCAGAAATTATTCTGTCAGATAACACAGATGGCGAAGCCACCAAAGCAGTTGAACGTTTGAAAAAACTATTACCCGATTTGTCAGAGGATGATCCTTTAAATTTAATACCGGCAAAATTGACGGTTTCTGAAATAAGTATAAGGGAACAAAATCTTAATAGTCCGGAGCAGATTATCTTGCCGTCCGGCATGGCGGATATGGGCTACACTTTACGCAAACCGGAGATTGAACCGACTACTGACGAGGTGAGTTATTCCGGCAAAGAGTTCGGAACTTTTATTCATAGTTTGATGCAATTTATTAAGCTGGAAAACTTCCTCGAAAGGTCGGATTCGCAATGGGAAGATATTTTCCGAGAACAAATTGAACAGATGATTCACAAACAACAACTATTTGCTAAAAACCGGGCACAGGCAGCGGCAGCCTATCCTTTATTGGAGAAATTCTTGCGTTCGGAGATAGCTCAGCGTATCTATCAAGTGGAAAAAACAGGAGATCCGGTCTATCGGGAAATTCCGTTTACTTTAGCGATTCCGGCAACTGAACTAGTTGATCAGGATAAAATCAAACAGTTTAATTTGATAAAGTCGAATTATAACCAGGATCAAACTTTGATTCAAGGCATGATAGACCTTTGGTTTATGGAAGATGATCAGGCGGTTCTCTTGGATTATAAATCAGATTATATTTTGGGAAATGGGTCACAAATTCAAACAGAGCTGGAAAAAAGATATGCAGTTCAACTCAAATATTATACTTTGGCGATTGAGAAAATAATTGAGCGACCGGTCAAAGAACGCTATATTTGGCTGTTCCGCCAAGGCAAAGCATATAGTTTATAAAATAATTACTTTGAATTGTTTTATTTATAACTTAGTTCTGATATTATTTAATTTCGAAATTATACGCTAAGCAGTATTATAGATTATTGACATTAAGACAAAATCAAAAGATTTAAAATCATGAGATTTTTACAATGAGCAGGAGGAAAAACAAATGAGAGAATTATCAAATCTGGCTATGACCCTGAAAGGTTCAATTATTCGTGAAATGCATAGTGCCGCGGCAGGTATGACAGACATCTTAAATTTCACGGTAGGAGAGCCTGATTTCGTTACTCCTAAGCCCATAATAGACAGAGCCTATCAATCAATGCTTGAAGGCAAAACTTTTTATTCGCAAAACAGAGGTATTCTGCCCTTAAGAGAAGCGATTTCAGCATATCATAAAAAGGCAGACGGTGATAAAATTGCAGCCGATCCGAACGATAATATTCTGGTAACGATCGGTGCTACCGAAGCTTTGCAAATTGCTTTGCTCGCAACAATCAATCCGGGTGATGAAGTTGTTGTTCTGACTCCTTGTTGGCCGAACTATCTCGGCATGATTGCAGTTGCCGGCGGGGTTGCTGTCTGTGTTCCCGGCTACGAAGAGAACGGTTTCGCTCCGGATCCGGCAGATATTGAAGCCGCGATCACGCCAAAGACAAAAGTAATTATGGTCAATTCACCGTCAAACCCGACCGGAGCGGTGATTCCCCGGGATACCATGGATCAGATAGCGGCGATTATCGAAAAACATGATTTGTTTGCTTTAGTTGACGAAGTGTATCGTACAATCGTCTTTGACGGTCAAAAAGCAGCTTCTTTAATTGATTATCCGGCAATCAAAGATAATGTTATTTTTATTAACAGTTTTTCCAAAATGTTTGCGATGACCGGCTGGCGTGTAGGGTATCTGACAGCTGTTCCTCAATTAATTGCCAAAATGACCCTGTTGCATCAAAACTTTGCCAACAGTATTTTTGTGCCGGCTCAAGAAGCTTGCATCACTGCTTTAGAAGAATGTATTCCCGATTCTGAACAAATGACGGAATCTTATGAAAAACGGCGCAATCTGATCATCAAAGGCTTAAATGATATTAAAGGTCTTTCCTGTATTAACCCGGGTGGTGCTTTTTATGCTTTCACCAACATCAGTGAATTCGGCATGAGTTCGCGGGATTTCTGCCTGAAAGTTCTTGATGAAACTAAAGCCGTAACTGTTCCGGGTGTGGGTTTCGGAGTATCTGCAGACGGTTTGAATCTGGATAATTACATCAGAATTTCCTATGCAACTTCTGAAGATAATATTAATGAATTTCTTAATCGAATGAACGATTTCAGTCAAAAATTCTTTGGCTGATCTTATGCAGGATTTCGTCAAGTTTTTCATCAGATAAAATGAGCGGGGGCGAGTGAATACTGTCGATGTCATTTTTTACGTATTCACTTATTTCCCGCATCGGTAAACTTTTCGTTTGTTTGTAATCAGCAGTGATGTTCCAAGTTTTGATAAATTTATTAATTTGTGCAATGATTATTTCGGCATCAAAATCACTGCCTAAACGGGTAAGCAATTTGGGTTTCAAACTTAGATATGCCTCTAAGATTAAAGGTAAGGCTACAGAGGCAACTCTACTATAAGGTAAATTGCCAAAGACAGCCAGAGCATTTGCAATTGCTGTGATGTAACCGACACCGGATCTGCCCGCTGCATTTCCGGCTTTGAAAGCTGAATTTTGCAAAGCTTCAATTATCTGATTTTTATTAGCAATAGTCTGATTGTTATTATCAATTAGTTGATTTTCATTACTTAAACTAGTGAAAAGTTCATTCTGTTCCAGACAATCTAAGATTTCGAAAATTGCTTCTGCGGCATTTTTATTTATATAAGCGGAATTATTTCTGCTAAACAGTGATTCAAAAGCTTGAACAAGGGTTCCGAAACTTGTGCCGGCCAATAATTGATTTGGCAAGGCAGTGATATATTCTGCACAATGCATAACATAATTTGGCAGAATAGCCTTATCGTTTAAAATAAATTTTATCTGCTTAGTATGATCAACGATCCAAGCTACCTTGGAAGATTCAGCGGCAGTGATTGTTGTCGGACTGGTAATCAGAATAGGTGATGCTTTATTGCTTGCTCTAATTTTTCCCAAACCCTTTAATTTATGTAGACTTTTTTCAGGTCGGATAATTCGGGCCTTGGTTGCTTTGGCAAGATCGATAATTGAACCTCCGCCGATGGCCAAAATCGCTTGACAATTATTGCTGTAAAACAGATGCACACATCGTTCAACCAGAGTTATCGAGGGATTTTCAATTTGTTCGGCATATAGAAAAAGTTTAAGACCTGCACCCTGCATCCTTTCTTTTAATTTTATAAAATGCGTTTGAGATTTTAAATATTCGGAACAAACAACCAAAACTCGATTCACATTTTGTTCACGTAAAATATGAATCAAATGCAGTTCTGACTCCTTGGCATCTGCTTTGTTGATAACACGAGGCTCTTTTCTATTACAAAAACCTGTGCAGAGAAAGAATATTTTATTTACAATTTTTTGCAATAATCGCAAAATTACTTACCTCTACTCAAGTAAATATTTGTTTATTATATCAAAACGATCTTATTTATAACAATTACAGTATTTTTACGTTAAAATAAGGCATAATTATATCCGGTTAAACCAAGATATAATGTGAAAACAAAAGACTTTTTGAAACATAATTTAAAATACTCTAAAACATAATAAAAAATGTGATTAAAATGGCTTTTAGAATGTCATGACATAAACACAATTTATAATAATGAGGATAACATAGAGGTACAGTTTGAATTCAGATCCAAAGTTAATAAAAAACCAAGCTGCTAAAACAACCAAAACGGTTGTTATTGTGACTGTGATTGTTCTTTTTAGTGAAACAATGGGTTTCTTGCGAGATGTATTGATTGCTTACCGTTACGGAACAGGAATTTTGAGCGATACTTATTTTGCGGTGGCGGGAATAACGATATTACTGTTCAATTTAATTGTAAATTCCGTAATCACAACCGTGATTCCGATTCTTTCACATGTAGAAACAGAACATGGTAAGAAGCAAAAAGTAGCTTATACAGGAAAAATTTTGTTACTAATCGGTCTAACAACATTGGTTTTAGCCGTGTTGACAGAAGTCTTTGCTCCGTTTTTAATCAGACTGATTGCAACCGGATTCGGTTCGATGCAATTCAACTTGGCGGTCAAACTTTTACGAATTGGTATTCCCGGAATAATTTTCAGTGGTATGGTCGGAGTTCTCTCCGGATTTTTACAAAGCGAAGGTAAATACTATGCCAGCTCATCAACCAGGATAATTTTCAACCTTACTTGTATTTTGTATTTATTCTTTTTCTCAACTCGTTTCGGTATTTTGGGCTTGATGGGAGCAGCCGTAACAGGTTCGATGTTGCAATTTTTGATCTTGTGTAAAGACCTTAGTTTGACAGGTTTTAGCTATCGATCTTTATTTAAAACAAAAAACATTTGGCGAAGTCTAAGCAAAGATCTATACCTCAAACGAGTACTTAAATTGAGTTTACCGGTTTTTGTCGGAGTAGCGATCTATGATTTAAATACGATGCTGGATCGCACTTTTGCTTCATTCTTATCCGTCGGTAATATCTCTCAACTCACATATGCCAACAAAATAGAAACTCTGGTCATCAGTATTTTCATAACCGGATTAATGACAGTTGCATATCCTGAGATTTCGCAAAAGGTAGCTGATCAAGATTTGCCCGGCTTTAAAACAGTTTTTCAACGTGTGATTAATCTAAGTCTTTTGATTACGATTCCTGCCTCTATCGGTTTAATAATTCTCGGTCAACCAATTGTGCAAATTTTGTATCAAAGAGGAGAATTTTCAGTACAAGCTACAGAGATTACTGCGCGGGTACTCGCAATGTACGCAGTCGGCTTACTTGGCAAATCGATCCGCGAGGTGACGGTTAGAGCATTTTATGCTTTTGAGAGAAACAAAGTAGTTTTGCTCAATAGTGGCGCAACATTATTACTTAATATTTTGCTGAATTTTAGTGTAATCAGATTTGCCAAAGTTGAATTATTGGCTTTAATGACCAGCATAGCAATAACCAGCACGACTATTATTATGTTGTTTCAATTAAAACGCAAAACAGGGCAACTCGGTCTGAAAAACATTTTGCTATGCAGTTTCAAATCCCTCCTAGCAACCGTTGTCATGGCAATAATAACTATCCACACATATAAAGCTTTGCTAGGCAAAATTGATTCTGAGTCGAATCTCCAAGTGTTTCTGATTTTGGCTCTTACTATAATCTTAGCTGTTATTGTTTATGTTGTTCTGATCTATCTTTTGAAAGTTAAAGAAGCTAGAGAAATCATTGACAACATTCTTCGCAAAAAGAAATACCCGACTCGTTTGTGTTAAGGATTTTTTGAAGTTGAGCCGGGTATCATATTATAAAAGCTTTAAACTTTTATAAACATATTAGTGACTGGCATAATAATAGTCGTCAACGATTGATAGTATCTAAAGCCGTTCATGCCCGGCAGTATTAACAACCTGACAGTTATTCATTTACCTTAGGTTTTGCTTTTTGGCCAATCCTGTTGATCCAAGATTTCTTGTAATTTTTCTAAAGATAAATCTCCGAAGAAGGCTCCGGCGATCAATGTGATAACCTGTAATTTGGCACTACAGGGAATGAATGAGGTAGTCATAACTGTCATACGTCGGTCACGCTCATTCTCGATAGTTCTGGTTGCCATGATTCCCGGAACACTACATCCCGTACCAATCATCAAAGGAATGAAAGATTTGCCGGAAAGACCGAATTTACGAAACTAAATCTCGATTCAATGCAACTCGGGTATCTTTGATTTTACAAATAACATTTCCCGCATTCTTACGATTATTTCAACCTTACTCCCTGCAATAAATCCCAAATCTTCAAGATGCGATTTGATCTACCGTTTATACGCAGAATCTCAAATTCAATACCGGGATTCGCTAATGCTAATGGCATCGTTATAGTTGCGCTCCATACCTCTATATTAACTTTCCGGTTGATTTAATTGAGAATTGAATTAGCACGAAATAGTTCTTACCCAAATAAATAAACAGGAATTAGCCTAAGCTAACAATATAAGTTTATCATCGTAGTGATAATTGTCAACAAGCAATATTTGACTAAAATTTTTTCAAATTGACTAAATTACAAAGTGATACATTGAAGCAATAATTTAGTATTACATAGTACTAATTAAAATTGACATTGATTCGCTTATTAGATAATATTATAAAGCTATTTGTGGAGGGATGGTCGAGCTGGCTGAAGGCACCGGTCTTGAAAACCGGCAAGGGCGCAAGTCCTTCGTGGGTTCAAATCCCACTCCCTCCGCCATATAAAAAAGCCGAATATTTATAATTGCTGATATATATAAATTTTCAGAAGCTGATATATATAAATTTTCAGAAAGTGTATATAATATATTTTACAGTTTAATATATTCAGCTTTATGTTCATCACACGGAGAAATACCCAAGTGGTGAAGGGGACGGTTTGCTAAACCGTTAGCAGGGGCGACTCTGGCGAGGGTTCAAATCCCTCTTTCTCCGCCAATTCCGTTTTTTGAGAGCTTGTAATGCACTTATACCAGTGCATACAGGCTTTCTTCTTTTTTAAATATTGATAGTTCTTTAGATATTTCTTTAGAGTTACCGAATGTAACACTCTAAAAATTAACGTAAGCCTGAAACAATTCAGCCGATTTATCAAAGCTATCTTGAGTTACATGAGTATATATATTCATAGTAGTTTGAATATCTGAATGGCCGAGCCTTGCTTGTACTTGCTTAACACTCAACCCTGATTCAAATAATAACGAGCAATGAGTATGCCGGAACCCGTGTATGTGTATTGTAGGCAGTTTATACCGCTTGCATACCTTGATCAGTTCTTTCCTTGCAGAATTGAAGTATAAAGGCTTGTTAGTGCTGATATTATTAAATACCAATTGATTAGGATTGAGAGAGTTAAACCCGAATCCTAGCAATAATTTAGCTTGTTCTACTTTCCATTGTTTCAAGATTTGAACAGTGATCTTATCAAGGCTTATTATTCTGTTACTAGATTCAGTTTTTGGAGATTGAACAATTAATTTGTTATTTTCTCCAGTTGCTAAAGTCTTATTGATTGTGAGTAACTTGCCGGATAAATCAACATCACCCCAAGTCAAAGCCAGCATTTCACCTTTACGCATACCGCTGAATGCTAATAGCCTAAAAAATGCAAACCATTGGAAAGAACAAGTCTCTTTTACAGCATTAAGAAATTGTTGCAGTTCATCTTTGGAGTAATACAGCTTTTCACGTTTGACAATGCCATAATCAAGCTTAGTAGTTGGAATTACAATCCTTAATTTAGGATTGTGTTCAATATATCCATGCAGTACAGCATAATCAAAGACCTTGCAAGCGTAGTTAAATACTTTCCTATATTGCTTAAATTTCTGATGCCATTTATTAACTTGTTTTTGTAAATAATCTGAACTAATATTTTTGATTTTTAGATTTGAAAAAGCAGGCAGAATATTATTGTTGAAAAGCTGTTCAGTTTTAACATAGGTGCTTTCCTTAACAGTATTCTTGTATGTTTCAAACCAACGCTTATACAACTCTTTATAGGTTGGATTTTCATTGTTTAGCTTAGTTTTATTTTCAAGATTCAATTGTTCACGAGCAAAATATAATTGAGCAGATTTTTTAGTTTTGAAACCTCTTTTTTCAATATTAATTTGCTTTCCAGTTACTGAGCATACACCCAGATAACCTTTCACCATCCAAAAAGTGCCTCTTTGGTTAGTGTATTCTGTAAATTGTGCCATATTATAAATTCCTTTCATTAACCCCCACAGCTAATTAAGGAAATTATTCATTTATTTATATCTATTGCCGGAAGTCGCAAAATGCTATTTCCGGTACAACTTAAGGAATTATTCAATCGTTTATTTCAGGAAATAAATCGTTTGTTATTTTTATTAAAGTTTCAATGTATTCTAGTTGAATTGAAGCAAAGTCTTTTAATTCTGTATTATCAGATGTTTCTATAAAATGCTGAGCATTTTCTTTAAGCATACGCATATAATCTTTTAAATTTTCTTGTAGTTCATAATCAGGATAAGTAGCAGTAAAAATTTTATATTCTTTAAGCAATTCATCAAATGACGGATATTTACTTTCTATATCTACTTTTTTACTGTAAACATTTAAAACCCATCTCAAAAAATGCAATCCGTCAATAGAATCAAAGCGTTCAGAATAATATATTCCTTCATCATCAAAAACAAGGCTAAGTGCATAGTCATGAAAAGACCCATGTAAAAGTTCATTTACTGTAGTTTTTCCTAATTCAGCTATTAGTTTCAATCTTTTTGGAGAGGGTACATATCTTCCATTTTCCCAAGCTGACACTAGACTTCTATTAGCAACAGGATCAAAACGCTGACCGAATTTCTCGGCAGTTTCACCTAAAGACAAACGAATTGATTTTATTTTTTCTCCTAAAGAATTTTTATCCATAAAAAAATTATACAATAATTCACAACCCATTTCAAAACTTTTTCTTGCAATTAGAAATTTTACTTTGTATAATGAGTTGTAAAGAGTTGCAACTCAAAACGAAACAGGAGGTTGAAATGAAAAATAGTCTAAGAATAATTTTAGCAAAGCAAAAAAAGACTGTTTCTGACGTTCATAAGGCTACAGGATTATCAAAAAACACTGTAACAGCACTTTATTATGAACGTTCGGATAATCCTTATTTAAAAACATTGTTAAAAATTGCTGATTATCTAGATGTTTCTTTAGATGAATTATTAGCTTAATAGAACGGAAGACTAGATATGAATCAAATTGACTACAGTAAAATGAGAATAAACCGATCAAAAGCAATCAGGCTAAAATGTTTAGATTGCACTTGTAATCAAACAGCTGAAATAACGAATTGTGAGATTAAGTCTTGCCCTCTTTGGAGATACCGGACAGGAAAAGAAGAACAAGATGAATTAAACCCATACTATGAAATTTAAGCCGAGCTAGCACACGATTTTCAATTTTGATTATCGAACAAGGGTATAAATACCACCTAACAAACGAAATTGATAAATCAACAGTATAGGCACATAAGCATTAATAATTTATAGATTGGAGGTGAGAAATGAATTCGATCTTATCAGATAGCTTTAAGACTGATTTTACAAATAGTGTTAAAAATTTATATTTAGAAGCCTTAGAGCAGGCAAGGCGGGATATGAGCATAACCAAAGAATATTTAACTGTTCAGGAAACCATGAAATATATGGAGATCAGCCGGAACACCCTGAATAAATGGTTATTGGAGGGATTGAACATATACCGAATTGACAACAAGCAGTATATCAAAAAATCAGATTTACATAATTTCATTGATCAACATCAAGTATAAAAGCCTCCACAGCTAAAAGGAATAAAGGAATGATTAAAAATGAAGAAGAATAAAAAAGCGTTTAGCAAAATCAACCACAGACCCGCCAAACGCTTAAATAAATGAAAATAAAATTATTTGCTAAATTCTAACACAATAAGAACGGAAAAGTAAAGTTAACAAGAAACGGAATTAATCATGAGTGATAAGGGATCAGATTATAACAGAATTAGTAAAAAACTAGATAAACAAATATATATACCTAGTGATGACCTTTTTCTGCCTGATATTCACACTTATAAAAATGGTGAAATTAACTATAAATGCACATTAGATAATCTTAAAGCAATCGTAGAGTATAAGCGTGTTACCTTATATTATGATGAAATTTTAAAAATTCCAATTGTTGAGTTACCAAGTGGTGAACCATTGCAAACTAATGACCCTGATCAAATAAACAGCTTATCTATTGAGATTGCTAATTTTGGAGAAAAGAATAATTACATAGGTTTTAACAGTGATAAGATTTACAAACAGTTAGTTCATTTATCGTATCAAAACAGCAGAAACATTCCAAAAGAAAAATTGATGTTAGCAAACTATAAATATCCGGATGCCAAAGGCGAAATTGATAAAATGCTAGATTGTCTCACCTTTGAAGATAATAACCCTATCTATCCTATTTTGATAACTAAATGGTTGAGCCAAGTAACAGCCATGATTTGTAATGATAAAGGTGAATACGGTGCTGAAGCAGTATTAGTATTGCAAGGCAGACAGGCAATAGGTAAAAGTTATTTTGGCCGATTAATGTGTTCTTACTTTGGTGATGAATACTTTACGCAGAATATAAGATTTAATACTTACGGTAATGTTGATAAAGATGTAATCATCAAGGCTACAAGTTGTGTAATAGGTGAGCTTGCAGAATTTGAAACCAACCCTAAAATGATGGATTTATTAAAAGAATTCATCACAGTTAATTCCGATACAGTTAGGAAACCATACGGAAAAGCACAAGAACGTTTTAATAGGCAATCTACCTATTATGCAACAACTAACAGAGATCATTTCTTAAGCGATTCAGAAAATAGGCGTTTTTGGATTGTTCCAGTTAAATTCATTGATACCAAAAGAATAAAAAATGCAATTAATCTTGAAAAATTATGGGCTGAAGCTTATCTGAGTTTTCTGAAAAATGAAAGAGACAGTTTTAGGCTTACAGCTGAAGAACGTCTGACCGCTGAATCTATCAGCAAGGCAAGAATCAAGATGACATCTGAAGATATTGCATTGCGTGATTTGCTTGATTGGAATGATGATATTAGTAATTGGCATTGGCAAACAGCTACACAAATAGCTGAGAATGTAGGGCTACAGCCAACAGCTAACAGGAATATTGGATATGCACTTAGTAGAATGGGATACAGTAAAAATAGTGACACTTACAAGTTGAAAAACAGCAATCGAGGTTCACAGTATTTTGTGCCTCGGTCATTATATATTCCCCCGTATTAGTGAGAGTAAAGTGAGAGTGAAAAAAGAGTCACCCTCACACAGTGAAACCATTGATATTTAAGTATTTGAGACTGTTTAGTGCCGGTGTGACAGTTAATTTTATGTAAAAAGTAAAAATATAATATTTTCAATATATAAGAGCATACGAGAGTAAAGAGTATAGCACTTTCACTCTCACACCCTCACTAAAAACAGAAAAACCATTGATATATCAATGTTTCAGTGTAGTGATAGTAATATATTTCACCCTCACTAACAAGAAAGGAAGACAATATTAATGAAATATAAAATTATGATAGGTAAATCAGACTTTTAAGCAATCAATAAGAGTCAAGAAACGGAGTATATAAAATGATTAGTGCAAATGTCAAAAAAGCCATTTACCTCAAGGCTAGAACGAATTTAACACAAAAAGAAATAGCAAAAAAACTTGATGTGCGAGAGGAGACAGTCTCTAGATGGTTCAAACGTGAAGATGTTAAGCAAGAATTAAATAAAGCTTGCAGAGAATTCTTAAATGACTTATTACCAAAAGCATTACAAACATATAGAGATTTGCTAACATCTGAAAATGACTATGTTAGATATAAAACAGCTTGCGATATTCTAAACCGGATAAATATTGAAACAGTAACCGAAGAAGAGGAAAAAATTATCATTGTAGACGATATAGCAAAACTATATGCTAAACGCTTTGGATAAATGACGGAAACAGTACATTAGAAAGAAGTATTTGATGAATAGCCATGTTACTATCGTTATGACAAGGATTTATTTGAATTTTAAATGTGATCAAGCGATAATATATCTTCAATACTTGTACTAAATTAACAAA
The DNA here is from genome assembly GCA_012521015.1 of Clostridiaceae bacterium. Taxonomy (GTDB): domain Bacteria; phylum Bacillota; class Clostridia; order Saccharofermentanales; family DTU023; genus UBA5436. The sequence continues at coordinate 13,770 of JAAYNE010000008.1, forward strand.
TTTCTTATATACGAACGTTTAACTTATGTTACTTAAGATTAATGTCAAGGGGGGACATATGAAAAGTGATTTTATTGGCTTATTACCATATACAACAGAAGAATTTAAAGAATTATCAAATAATGCAATTGTTGTATTAGATACAAATGTTTTGTTATATTTTTATAGATATCGTTCTGTTGAAACAAGAGAAAAACTATTTGAAATTTTAGAATATTTAAAAAATGAAAATCGCTTGTGGATACCTCACCAAATTACATTCGAATATTTTCAAAATTACAAGAAAATTTTGAATTTGAAGATAAGAGAACTCAATAATTTAGGCGACCAAATAATAAATAATAATAATAAAGCTAAAGGAATAATCGAGGATTATTATGAGACCAATCATACTGAAGAGGATAAGGAATTTAAGAATAGTGTTGAAACAGCTTGTAATAAATTCATTGAAGAAATAGAAAACGTCTTAAAAAAAGCGAAGAATAAATTACCAGATTTTGAAAAAGTAAATAATGATATCACAGATTTAATAATAGATATAACAGGTTCCTCTTATACTCAAGAAGATATCAATAAAATTCAGGCAAAGGGTGAAAAGAGATATGAAGAATCCATACCCCCTGGTTTTATAGATAAAAATGAAAAAGATAAACAGAAAATAACTTATGGTTCAATAAGTTATGAAACAAAATATGGTGATCTTATTCTATGGTTCCAAATAATAAAGATGGCAAAAGACAAACAGAAGCCTGTAATTTTTGTTACTGAGGATAAAAAAGAAGACTGGTGGGAGATGGATGGCAAAATGATATTGCGACCATTGCCACAACTTTTAAAAGAATTTTACGATGAAACTGGTAAACTCTTTTATATGTATAGGATAGATCAATTTGTAAAACATTTTTATTCTATGATCAAAGATGTTTCAGAAGATGATAAAAATCTGATTATTAATGAAGTTGAGAAGATTAGATCAGATGAGGAATTGGCATCTATAGATGTCCCAGATAGATTCTCAACCATTAATGAATATTATGAAGCAATAATAAAATCACCTGTTAATAGGAAGCATGAGAACATAATAGAAGCACTCAATAAGTCTATTTTCTATTTAGAGAACAAGTTTTTTACCAACCTGGTTCTTGCACGCAAAGATAGTCCTGAAACTGCTGAAAAATATATCATTTTATATGATAGTTTGCCTAAGGAAGAATCTGAAAGGATTGAGGCTTTATCAAGTTTGATACAGGATATGATAATGGATTTATTCTAATGTGAATAATATTGAAACAAACTAATTGTAAGATGTTATTTTTTATGAAATCTTGAAAGAATTATTACTTGTTCATGAAATAATTCTTCTGTGTCTGAGTTTATAGAGCATATCCTAAAAATTTTGAGATCATTAATAAATAATCTTGTTTTAGTGACATGGCAGTGTAGGCAGTGTAGAGAAATTTCTGTAAACTACAGTTTTCTAAAATTGTTTTATTAAAGAATTTTTTGTGCAATCTCTATTTATCAGCACAGCTAGCCATTTGTTCTATTCTAAAAAATCAAATAATGAAATATTATAATAACTCTCATTGATTCGGTTTAAAGCAACTTGGTAATACTCTTCACTAATTTCTAATCCAAGACACTTTTTATTGTTACGTAGACACCATAATGCTGTTGTACCACTTCCCAAGTAAGGATCTAGTATTCTATCCGAATTAAATAAAAACTCTTGAATTAAATTTACTAATTCTAGGGGATATGGTGCGGTATGTTTAGCAATGTTTTCTCCACCCTTTCTAATTTTTATAACAGGTGAAAATTTTACTTTTTTAGAAATTTCTCCTTTTGATTTATTTTTTGTAAAAATCCAAATATGCTCATAGCAATTTATGGGCTTTACGTAATATGGAAGCCGATCTGAATTACTATTTCTTTTTGATTGAACTTCACCTTTATCCCATATTATATTTCCATTTGTGCTCCAGCCTGACAACTCGAATAGTAAGACAGAATAAAGTCCTATTATTTGTCTCCTACGTGACATTGTTGAACTCACATAAATATTATCTTGATCAACGACATCACCAATATTGTAAAGATATATTCCGTTTTCACTTATTGTTTCAAAAACATTTTGAATATTGATAGACATATCAACTAAATAACATAGTAGGTTAGGCCATTGTGAGTATTCTCGAGCATTATAATAAGGTGGCGATGTTATTGCATAGGTATATTGATCTTTTATGAGTTCAGATAGATATTTATTCGAATTTTTATTTTCTATTATTATGTTTTTAGTTTTATCAAGTTCTATATTTCTAGGTGAACTCTTTTTATATTTTAATACGTTCTTTATAAGATTATAAATAGGTAAATCGTAAAATTTTACTATGCTTTCTTTGTGGTCCAGAGAGTTTCGTTTTGTAATTTTTCTTGAACTAATGTTTGCTTCTAAAGATTTATCGGTATAAATGAGTACATTATCATTTGAAAATGAATATAAAGATATAATGTTTTGTACAACATTTTCATCAAAATCTATTATGTCTTTCCTATACATATCATTCAATTCTTCACTTATAATATCATCAACTTGAATTTCATTTTTCTTGTGTTGTAGTTTGGCAGACAAATAGTTGTATCTTTTACCTCTGCCACTTTTACTTCTACTTTTACAGTAAGGATTAGAACATTCAAAACTTTTAAACATTACATTTTTATATGAATTTCCTCTTGGATTCATATCAAAGCAGTCAGGACAGGGTACATTATTATTATCATATTCAATTTTTTCTAAAACTAATATTTTTTGATTAGTACAGTTTGAAACAAATAAATCTGTAAATATATAACCGTAGGATTGATTTTTATAGAAGTTTTCTGTAATGGATTTTGGGATAAATGTGTCCGGAAACTCTAAACACTCATTATTTATTAAAAAATTACAAAGAGAAGCTTTTTGTTTTTTTAGATTTCTAATATATGGAGGGAAGTCATCGCGTTGCCTAAAGTTTTCAGCATAGATAGCAGATTTAGCTATTGTACTCCAAGTAAAATTATATTTATCATTATTCTCAAAAACCATCACAGCATAATGGTAATTTTGTAAATTTTCATATGTATCATTTAAAAAGATTTTAACTTTATTGAAGTCAGATTTTTCATTACCTGATGGAGTTAGGTAGTATAAAGCAAGCTGAACATAATTGTTTTCCATTTTACTAATATAATTTTGGTATAACTTATTAATTTCCGGAGTATTATCGTTGGAGATCAATGAAATCCTTGTATCTATTGATGATAGTATGTTTTCTTTTTCACTTTCAGATGTATTCATTCTACTGTCCATATACGCAATTGAATCAGTTAAACATTTATCAATTTTTGCTTTTGAAATCTTGGAATCAACAATATGATGTAATGTATCTTGATTTTGAGGTAAGATGATTTCTTTTTTGGTTTTGAATAAATAGCTATAATAAATATAATCACGTAAGTCCTCTTTAGTGACAGAATTGATGGAAATATCAAAGAAATCTTTATATATATTGATTATTTCAGTTACTTCTTTATCTAAAGCCCTGCTTATATCTATGATAACAGCATTTACATTGTTTTTTCCGTATTTTGAATAGTACTTTTCTAACATTCTGGCACCTCCATTTATTACACATTTATGAATATTAACACCATTACCCATCTTTGGCAACTAAACCTTTTAGGTTGTTATAATGTTCGAATTATTTTGTTATGTTTTACGTGTTGAGGTACCGATATGGAATATATAGATTATCTAGATATTTTACAAAGAATTAAAAAAATGAGGGTTAATTTAAATTTAACACAGGAAAAAATGGCTTCGGATTTAAATATAACCGTTAAGCATTTGAGTGCGATTGAAAGAGGAGTTTCACTTCCTTCTTTTCAATTGTTTATTAAGATTATTAATTATTTTAATTCTATTAATGGTAACTATATTGATATGAATAAAATATTTTATGGAGAAAACAAGAATGAGATTACCAGGAGAAAAACTACGCGATAAAGGAAGAAGACATCTAATGTCTTATTTTAATGATGAGAAAGATAGAAATGCAATAAATGAAAAATTTATGAATTTATATGCCAAAACTCCACCGCGTTATGTTCCAAACACTTTATTTACGAAGAGAACTGCTAGAAAAGGTAGAGCATTAATTCCGTTTAGTCACGTAGTTAATAATGAACTTACCTATGATCAACTTGATACTTTTGAAAATGGAGTAGTCGTGGAATTTGTAAACAACGATTACTTTGAACAATTGAAATTAACAGAAAAAGAACAAAATGAAGTTTTTAAAAAATTAAAAGACAAATTAGGTTCTGATGACAATGTTTCTGCAATGATAGATATTAGAAGCACAGGTTTATCGTCCTCTCAAGAAGAAAGATTGGCATATGAAGAATTACTAAAATTCCTAGACAAAAATAACTTGTCAGTAGAAGAATGCATAATACGAAGAAAAAAGAATTATTCTGGCCTTATTTCTGAAGGAAATGAAAAATGGGAAGGATTTATTCATTATCAAATCAGTGGTGGTCAACAAGATGTTTTAGATTCACATAAACAATTTGGCCAGGGAATAGAAAAAAAAGAATTTTATCTTTTTATCCCTTCTGTTGATTATACAAGTTTAGAAGTTTCTATAGATATATCACTTGTTTTAATTTATTTTGCTATGTTTTCAATTCCAAAGAGTAACAGAAAAAAAGCTTGGAATGATTTGTTATCAGAAATAGAAATGTATCTTTCAGTAAGAGAATATGATACTGGAACTTTATTAGAATATGTACAAAATCATATATCACTTCAGTTAATCCCAGGAAAACTAACTGATCCTATACAGTGTAGAGCTATTAAAATTGAAGATTTTGCCTCGAAAACTGCGGATAATGAATCAATCGACTTGACACATCAGGAGTCAGTAAATAAACAAATATATGTTTACGATAACAAACTAGAGACCCTATTGACTCCAGCTAGACCAACAAATGTTTTTTGGTCAAAGAAATTGTCAAACATGATGTAACAAGATTTTACTCTATTTGAGTATTATAATCACCAAAAACAAATATTTAATTTATGGGAAAAATACGGTATAGAACGTTTTAAGAAATATTAACCTAAAATTAAGTTTTGAGCCCCCCAATATGATCATTATTAATAGTAATTAAGAAGACAGTATATAATTTGATTGTATTAGCCGTGGAGGTTCTTTTTTGTTCAAAAATCTCTTTAGATGGTTCTTTAGATTTTATCTAAAGAGATTAGCCAGTGATTCATACCTGAAACGTGAAAAGCACTGATATCAATGCTTTCAGCGATTGTTTAACAATCAATAAATCCGCTTTTTTACAACCCTCTTTCTCCGCCAAAATCAAATGGGGTAGAAGAATTTAGATTTTTACCTCATATACCAACCTAATAAGTTGGTAAAAACAAGAGTATCGTTAAGACGATATCTCGAAAACATAACTAGAAGTGTTTGAGCTTTTATCTGTCCGTGCTTGAAAATTGGGACAAAGGTGACGGCATTTCTAGTTTGTGTTGTTTTTATTTCCATCAAAAGAATAAAAATATATAACTGAATTAACACAATTCAGGTATACCACTGCTTTCTACCGTATCGTAATTAGTGAAGCTCTTCACTAAATGCTAAATTCTAATCATCTAAATCTCCATCCGATAATACGTTAATAATATGCAGTATATTAATACAACAATAATTCAGATATTGATCCGATTAGAATTTTTGCCCTACAGGTGACGTTCAGACAATGATCATCTCGCTCTGTCCGCCCTCACATTCATCGCAATAGATCATCGGCTCCCGGTTTGCTTCCTGCGTACGACACTCTCTATTCCACTGGCTCTCTTTGTAAAGTTAGCATTTAAATTTTTATATATTTAATTCAGGATCTTCCTTAAAATCTTGCTTTTTGTAAATGTTGTTAATTAATATTGCTTTCATTTTCTAAAACTTGTCTTGTTTCATATTCTTTCAACAAATCTTCTCTGATAATATTTAAATCAGCAATTAAAACAGGTAAGTCGTTTTTTACAATTTCAAATACCTCATTGATCAAGATTTGATGATAAGTGTGAGATACAATATTTCTTAGTCCTCTAATAGATTTCCATTCTATAAATCCATATTTATCTTTTAGTTCTTCTGAAAGGTTTCCAGTAGCAATTTGCTCACCTATTTGCATTAGATAAAAAGAAAATAACACAGCTAAGTTTTCTTCATCTAGCTTATATTCATCTCGGTAAAACTTGGATTTTACATCCATTATCTTATTGGAATATTTAAGCATAACTTCAATATGATTTAAATCTTTGAGCAGCCTATCTTTCATATAACTTTATCCTTTCGGACATAACAATACTTGCAAATTTTCTAGAAATCTCATCATCCGGATTTTTAATTACGTAAAATGGAGTAAGATCGACTTTTCGATTAAAAGCATCCTCAAAATCTAAAATACAGCTGATAAATTTCAATCCGGTAGCCTTTGAGCCATCTGTATCAGCCATAAGATCTAAATCAGAATCTATATCGGCATCTCCTCTCGCATAAGAACCATATAAATATAAGTCCTTGAGATTATATTTTTCAGCTATAGGTATTGCTTTTCTTTTAATCTCTTCAATACTCAAATGATTCGACATAAGTTTTCCTTTCATAAATTCTGATTTTGATTATTAATACTTGTTTTTATTATACCATTAATACCATAATTCACTTATTACAATTAAAACAAATTAATTATTTGATGTTATTCTTTTAAAAAGAACACCTCAGCCAATCCTTTGATCAGATTTTATTTCCCTTTATGCTTTCTATATTAATCATGAAAGCACCTCCGTATATTGTCTGATTTTATCTTCTATTTTGAATTTACTGCTATATTTGATGAGTTTTCTTAAGTCTTTATCTTTTCTTTTAAAATATGTAGTAAGTCCATCCGTAAATATTTGCTTATCAAGTTTTTCTCTTTCATGGATAATATCGCAAATACATCTTTCCATATCGTAAACCTTAACAGAGTTCCCAAGAGGTGTTTTGATTTCTGATATACCAATCGGAAATAAATCCTTTTTCACATAGTGAACTTGCAGATTTTTGTATCTTTTTCTGATATGGCTTGCATTATAACCTTGAGGTACAGAGATGTGAAAAATGTTCGGTGTGCGGTCAGATAAATCATGGAGATAGAGAGCTGTTTGATACGAAAAAACAACTCTATCACTATTAGATGAAATAAGAATAAAATCATCTATAATTTCCCCGGACTTTTGATATACTCCCGGCCTTATCCTTTCAATTTTTCCTTTATTGGCTAAATCAGACAAGATATGTCGGCCTATTCCCATGTTTTCAGCATCTTTATTTGTGATTACAAGATTGTCTTTTAAATACTGTCTTAAGATTTTCATACAGGCATTTCCTTACATTTTCGCTTTAATCGTACAAAATCAAAGCAAATTTGTAAATAAGAGAAATAATTAAAATCTAAAGACTTCTAAAAAGTAGAATTATTTAACGTCTTCTTTCGAAATTAATATCTGTTTGTTTCTAATATTAGTTTTCAATTTTTTTCTAAAATAGTCCTCCCGAATATTGTACTAAATTCGGGAGACTTTTAATTATTTAATTTACTTGCTAATTCTTTTTCTATTTCTTTTATATTTTTCATTAGTTCTTCGAAATCAGGATATTCTCCATAGATCATCTCCCGCATATCCTCGTAATCTTTTTGAATTTCATCAAACCTATACTGATCGGGAATCAGTTTTAAATTGCCATTTAAAACATCTTCATATTTTGCCCAGTTACAAGGATAAAATTTCATTTTAAACTTAGTTACTTGTTCCAAAAGATCTTTATCTTTTAATGCGAAAATTTTGACTTCTGAATTTGCTATTTTATATAAGTCATAATAGTGCCTTGCATATCTACGAGGCATTCGCTTGTTTTCAGATCTATTAGCTTCTTGGTGAAGTATAGTTGCTTTTTCCCAAAAGGTTCTCTGCGGTGATACAGTTCTTATTTTTGTTTTTTCTTTAAAAACGTTCGGATAATATTCTCCTATATATGGTTCAATTTCTACTTCCATTGCAGGTGTCCAGGCAGCAAGACTTCCAATTTCTAATTTAATGTTCTGGGTTAAATAGGGAGAAGGGAAGATTTTCGGATATTCAAATTGAATACTCTGTGGTTCTTGTTCATTTATAAAAAATTCAAAACTTAAATGTAGCTTTTCTCTAAAATCTCTCTCCATATCTTTCATCAATTGATTTTGAAGAAAGTCTTCCGTTTTTTGATTTACTTCCTTATTGAATTTATCTTGCTGAGTATTTGACCTTTTGTCCCAAGGTTCATTTTTCTCATATCCTAAAACTCGCCAATCCAGTATAAGATCAATATCTTCTGAAAATCTTTCAATTAGGCGAAAACACTTCGAAAGAGAAGTTCCACCTTTAAATGTAAAAGCGTCTTTCCATTTACTTTCATTGAAGAGATAATCTAAAACAACACAAACCCAATAATCTTTTTCTACAACAGCTTGAGATATACCCATTTTTGTAGCTGTATTTATAATTAATATTTCTAAATCTTCTTTCGATTCTATTAAAAATTTATTCATTTTCGTCCTCACAAATTACTCTTATAACTTCATAAATCCATGCTGTTGTGGAAGTTGCTTCTCTAAGTAGGTTTTCTTTATCTGCTTTTGATAAATTTTGTTTTATTTTCCGAATATCATCTTCGGTAATTTCGTCTTTTCCCAATGCTTTTATAGCCTGAATAACAGTAGCTGTCTTCAAACTCATATTAGCAATTTCGCTTGGTTTTACTTTTTTAAATTCGATCTTATTATTGCCAATTTCGTATTCAATATATCTGCCACTTGAAATAAATGTCCACTTACTCGGAACTTGTGTAGATAATCCTAAAAGGTTGAGAGCGGTACTATTATATGGAGCAATATCCCAATTGTATTTTCGTGCAATAGCAATCGCCAATTCATACATTGAAGGTTCTTCATATTCGCCAATTAATTCACTATATCTCGGACGATAATAAAATCCATTGATGATTCGATTAATTTTGTTTTCTTTTACCAACTGATTTAATGTTCTGCGAACAGTTTCATTGCTTGCTATATCTAAAAAATCATTAGAGATAAAGACTTTGCCTTTATCCATATCATCAATTCGATTTTTAATTTGATTGATATAAGTAGCCACTATTTCACCACCTTTCTCCCGAATATTGTATCATATTCGGGAGGATTTGTGTTTTAAGTCTATTTTCATGAAATATAGCTTTCTTCTTTTTAAGAATTGGTAATTCAAACAATTTACACAGTTTATTAATCCAAAGAAATTTATCTTGTTTAATTAGCCTCCAAATTTGTAATCAAAAACTTTCTATAGGAATTTCTTCTCCGTTATCTAATTGAATTCCCATTTCTATTTGTTCATGGTCGTATATTTGTCCTGTGGAGAGAACAAGGACTGTAAGCTTACCATTCAAGATATGCCATAAACAATTTTCTGGATTACCATTAATTAAAAAAACACTTTCATTTACGATATCGCTTTCCATTAATTCCATAATATTATTGTCTGTTATTTCAATAACATTTTCTAACGCTCTTTGTTTTATGAGATGCTTAGCTATTTTTCTGTATCCTTCAATATGTTTCATTATGTTTGTTTTCCTAGAAATCTTCATAGTCTTAAAATGGAGCGGGGAGAAGAGAAACAGGCAGTAACCTTCTCCCCAATATGACTAATTTCGATAGTTGTTATGAAAATTGTTATGATTTGAGAAATTAATATATAATCAATTTCTTATGAATTAAATTAGTGAAGCACTTCACTAATTGTTTAAGTTCTTCACTAATTATTTGAGCCAATATATTAAATATTTGACCTCGCCATTATTCAGAAGTCCCCTTGAAATAATATATCCGGATACATCAAATTCTTTTGCTTTACCAGGCAATTCGTCTTTTGCATAATCTTCTGCCTCATCTCTTACATCAGCAGAATAAAAATAGCAATAATACTTTTCTGTTTAAATGTTAGGGAATAACCCTTGCTCTGCAGTCTACTCAATTAGTTCACTTCCTTCTATTATTTTTTTAATATCAAGAGATGGGAAAAGATGATAAAATATCATTGAATTGTTTGGAGAACCCTTATGAAAAAAATTCTTTTCCTTAGCTTATTTCTTATCTTTTTTTTAGGCATTACGGCTTGTCAAAACCAGGATGCTAGTCTTAAAGACCAAAGCCTAACTAATGCAAACACAAGTCCTGAAACAAGTCAGCAAACTCAAATTCAATCTACTAACTTGAAGCCGCCAACAGAAAAAACTATTAGGGAAAAGGGGATTAGCTTTTCTGTGCCCATTCTCTGGAGGGAAAACAGGGATAGTATCGCAGAAGATCCAAAAACAAATCTTCGTTATAGTGATTCTGATGATAATGATCTCATGGTCTACCACTACCAACAAGTACCGGCTTTAGAAGACATTTACGAACGAGCTGCAGCTGCCTACAGGAACGATCCTAACTTCAAATCCTTAGAGAATCTTGGTGAAGAGACCTTTAA
>JAAYNE010000111.1 GCA_012521015.1 Clostridiaceae bacterium
AATAGCAAATTATTAAAATTTATATTGTATTGCTATGACACAACAGATTTCTCTTTCAATCTTCATGATTGAGAAATCTGTTTTTTATTTCGCTCTTTCTAACCTGTACAAATTAATCATCTAAACTGTATGATTAAATGAATCGCTTGTTTCAGTAAGCATAAAAGCTATTTCATGGCTCAGTAACACGAGATTTATATAAGTAAGATTAAGTTAATTTGTCATAGATTAGGTAAGCCCCAAAATTTATTTATCTTAATTTTTTTATTTAAATAAAGATTGTGTTATTATTATCTAGGATACTTCTCAAAAAATAGAGGAGGTTAATGTGAGTACAGATTTTGTTCAGAAAATCAAAGAAGCGGAACTGCAAGCCGAACAGATCATTCAGGTAGCAGAACGAGATGCAAAAGGTAAGATTGAGCATACAAATCTTGAGTTGACAAAGCAGCTTGAAACAGCACGTACTAAGGCAGATCAAAGAATGCGAACTGCTAAAATCGATGCGGAAACCAGATCAGATCAGGATTTAGAGCAAAGTTTGGCAAATCTTGCTTTACCTGAAATTAGTTCTGAAGAGAAAAGTCGGGTAGCCGATCAAGTTTTAGAAAGGATTGTGAGTTTACTTGGCAATTCTTGAAATGGACAAAATAAAAATACTGGGTTTACGTAAAGAAAAATCCTCTGTTTTACAATTTTTACAAAAACAGGGAGTAGTCGAATTAATTGAAACTGATATTTCCGAATCAGAATTATCGATTGGAGTTGAGGAGTCTAAGCAACTCTTAACATTACAAACAAGAGAAGCAGAAGTTTCAAGAAATCAAACTCGACTTAATTCTGCAATTCAAACCCTTGAAACTAAATACGCCAATGTTCCACAGGAGTCTACAGATCTAAAAATATCTATAGACGACTTGTTATCAGTAAAAGAGCGTGAGAGTGAAGTTCTAGATTTGCTTGATCAGATGAAATCAGTTGAAGAACGTAAGATAGATTTAGCAGCGGAACGAGAACAAATTCAACGTGAACAGGATATTTTATATGATTGGTTAAAGGTTGAAATCGATTTGCAACAGACTTCAACACAGCGCACATTAGTATTTCTTGGTCGTTTAGAAAAATCTGCTCTGCCGGAATTGGAACAAGCATTGACAGAACACTCTTTAGCCGAAACGGCAATTCTTACATTGAAGTCGGGAGACACCTTTGATTTGACTGCAATTGCCACATTACGTGAACATGAATTAGCAATTAATCAATTACTCAAACAGTATAATTTCAACTATTTACCAATCAAAAAATCAGGTACACCCGATCAGATTTATCAATCTAATGAATGTAAAATTAATGAAATTGATGAAACTGTTGTCGAACTTGAAAACACTGTAAAATCAATTGCTGCTAAACGTTTGGATTTATATTTGCTATCAGATTATTATGCAGTAACTTTAGAATACTATTCTGCCAGCAAGATTCCTGAAGATACTCTCTATACTTTTTCTTTGGAAGGTTTCATTCCTCGTGAAGTTTCCCGCGAAGTTGAGAAAAAGCTGGAAGATAATTTTACAGTTCTTGTTAAAGTAATCGAATTGGAACCGGAAGACGAATATCCGATTTTGTTGAAAAACAAACCTTTTGCCGGAGCCTTTCAAACTATTCTTGAGATGTTTGGTGCTCCGTCGACTCGAGAAATTGATCCGACGCCGGGTCTGGCTCCTTTCACTTTTATGTTTTTCGGCATGATGTTAAGCGATGTTGGTTACGGTTTACTTTTAACCATAGGTTGTGCCTACTTAATTTGGAAGGTTAAAATAGATACTTCAACTGAAAGTGGCCAACTGGTACGGATGTTATTCCTGTGTGGTATATCGTCTACATTGTGGGGATTTGTTTTCGGCGGTTTCTTCGGTGATATGCTAACCATAATGAGTGGTAGTAAAATTACATTCCCCTATATATGGTTTAATCCGATGGATGAACCGCAAAAGCTATTAATTTGGAGCATGATTTTCGGAGTAATCCATTTGTTTGGCGGTATGGTAATGAAAATCATCAATGAAATAAAATTCGGAAAAATTTTGAATGTTTTCCTTGATATCATTCCTTGGTTTTTAATTATTATTGGCTTAGGTCTTATGCTTGGCGGATCCTCACTTAACATAAGCACATTTGATGTCGATGTAATCGGTAAATGGATGGCAATCGTTGGTGCTGCAATCGTATTATTATTTGCCGGCAGAGAAAAGAAAAATATTTTTTCGCGTTTAATTACCGGAATCGGCGGATTGTATGGAGTAATTAATTATCTGGGTGATATCCTATCTTATACCAGAGTTTTAGCTTTGGTACTTGCTACCAGCGTAATTGCAACTGTTGTCAATTTCTTGGCAAGTATGGTATCGGGCGGAATTATCGGTTGGATTTTTGCTGTAGTTATATTAATTGGTGGTCATCTTTTGAATTTGTCACTCTCGGGACTTTCGGCATATGTACATTCCAGTCGTTTACAATATGTTGAATTCTTCGGACAGTTCTTTGAAGGTGGTGGACGTTTTTTCAAACCGTTAAAGTACAAAACTAATTATTTGAAGATTAAAGAAGATAAATAAGTAATTAAAGTGATTAAATAGAATTAGACAAATAATTATAAGCACACATTTTTGGAGGTTTTTATGGAAGTATTAGATAAATTAGGACCGTTTTTCACCCTGTTAGGTGCAACAATGGCTGCTTTTCTGCCGGGTTACGGTTCGGCGAAATCGGTTGGCCGGTTAGGACAGACAATCAACGGAGTTCTCAGCGAACAGCCGGAATTATTCGGCAGAGCATTGATTTTACAAGCTTTACCGGGAACACAAGGTATCTACGGATTGTTGACATTCTTTTTGATTTTGACTCGATCCGGTTTAATGGGATCAGGCTTTTCTGCCAATATTACTTGGTATCAAGGGTTGCTTTGGATAGCTGCAGCTTTACCGATTACTATTGTCGGTTATCTTTCTGCAATTGATCAGGCAAAAGTTTGTGAAACCGGAGTTTCTTTGATTGCAAAACGCAGTGATCAACACGCAAGAGTTATAGTTCTAGCGGTTGTTGTTGAAACATATGCGATATTTGCTCTGTTAGCTTCTGTGCTAGCGATTTTCAGCTTGTCTTAATCCGGAGGATATATGGATAAGATAAATAAGATAATTGAAGTAATCTTATCTGAAGCCCAAGACCAAGCAAATCAAATTTTGCAAAAAACTGATAAGGACATTGCTCAGAAAAGATCGGAAACTGAAGCAGAAATTAAGAAAATAAATCTGCTGACTGATCAAGAGATTGCATCCGAACAGAAAATAATTCAAATTCGAACTGAAAGTTTGATTGAAACCAGATTACGTCAAGAAAAACTGGAACAAAGGCAAAGTTTGATTGCGGAAGTCATCGATTTGGCGTTGAATAAATTCAACTCGCAATCTGAACAGGAAAAAATAAAGCTTTATTCTGATTTAATTCAAGCTAAAGATATAAAATCGGGTGAAATCAGTTTAAACAGGGATGAACAGAGATTATTAGATTCACTTTTGTCCCAACTGGGTCCGGGATTTTCTGCGGGCGAGATTGCTGATATATCAGGAGGTATGATTATTAAGCATGATCGGATCGAGGAGAACCTGAGTCTTGATTTGATTATCCGGGATCATCGGGCGAAGTTATCGGTTATTGTGGCGAATCAATTGTTTCCTGATGGGTAGTTTTTATTATTTAAAGCTCAAAGTATTAAAGCATGACGGAAAATAGGCTTGAAAACCATAATGAAACGAAATGATTCAAAAACATATATTTGTAAAATATAATTAAAAAGTAGCAAAAATATAATTGGAAATATGACTGAGAAATATGCTGATCAACTAAATCTTGAAAAAAAAGCCAAAGGTTCGTGGCTCTATGCATATGGCTTATTAGCAGGACGCGAAAAGCTCTTCTTTGACGAGTCGCAATTACAGCAATTATTGAGTGCTAATTCTGAATCGGAATTTCTCAATCTAATTCAAAATGCAAATTTTTTAGGCGAAACTGTCGAAGAAGCATTAATGAATTCACAACAAGCAGATTTGGATTTAATTTATTCGATAGTCCCGGATTATGCTTTACTTGAATTATTTTTGTTATTTAATGATGCTCATAACCTGAAAGTCTTTTTAAGAGCAATCTTGCCAGCGCAAGAACCAATTTTAATTAAAGATATTGAATATTTGTTTATGCGACCGTATTTGACTGAACCGCAACAAATCCTGTCTGCTGTACGTAATATATCGGAAAATTCAAATGATGATTCCGAATTAATAAAGGGATCCGGTTTGACGGATTTTCAGGTGCCGGAATGGTTCAAGGTTACCATTAAACATGCGGAAAAGATTTATCTTGAAACCTATGACATTAGCAGAGTTGACTTGGTAGTAAATCAAGCTTTATGGCAGGAATTAATTGATCTATTATCTGATATTAATTCAGAGTGGCTGACCGAATATTATTTATTGAAAGCGGATTTAATTAATTTGGAAATATTGTTGCGTTGCAGAAATCTTAGCTTGAGTAAAGAATTTTTTCAGCGTTCGATTTTATTACAAGGAAATATAAATCAAGAGAAATGGTTGGAATTGTTTTCTTTTGAGAATTCAGAATTAGTAGAAAAAATAGATCTATTAGGATTTAGTGATTTTTCCGAAATAGTGATAAATTACCATGAACCTGAGTCTGCTCCAATCTTTTCTCAATTGGCGGATTCTCGTTTGATGCAAAAAATTAAAGAAACAAAATTTTATGCATCCGGTGTTGAAAAAGTCGCAGCATATTATTTAGTTAGAGAAATGGAACGCAGGAATATTCGTTTGATTAGAGCATGTCAACTTAACTCAATACCTCAAGAACGTGCTTATCAAATGGTTCGTCCCTCATATGTGGGAGTTTAGGCAATGCATTTAGTGAAAGTGGCAGTTATTGGAGACGCTGACAGCGTTTTGGGTTTTCGTGGTCTAGGTATGACTGTTGTTACAACTGATGACCCGGTTGAAGCATATAGAAAAATTGAAGAATTAGTTAGAAAGCGATATGGTGTGATTTTTATAACGGAAGATTTGGCTGGAAAAAATCTGGCAATTATTGAAGATTATAAAGAAAAAATTGAACCGGCAGTCATTTTAATTCCTTCAAGCCGAAGTGATGAACAATTTGCGATGAACTATTTATATGAAATGGTGAACAAAGCTGTAGGGATAAACCTTTTAAAAGAAGACAATAACTAAACTTAGACGCTTATTTTAACAATAGCTAGAAATAGCAATCAAGAATAATAAACCTGGAATAGTAACTTTAAATATATTTTAGAAAATTATTATGCTAATAGAGGATAACAATATGAGTACAATTAGTAGTAGGGAACAAGGTCGGATAATTAAAATATCGGGACCATTGGTTGTGGCTGACGGTATGCGAGATGCAAATATGTTTGATATTGTGCGTGTTTCCGATAAGAATTTAATTGGTGAAATTATTGAAATGCATGGAGATCAGGCATCAATTCAGGTTTATGAAGAAACTGCAGGTCTAGCACCTGGTGAAATAGTTGTTTCTCAACATGAACCGCTTTCAGTTGAATTAGGTCCCGGATTAATTGGTCGAATATATGACGGAATTCAAAGACCCTTGGAAGAGTTGGTCAAAATTGAAGGTACCAACATTAAACGTGGTGCAACGGTTAAAGCTTTGGATAGAACAAAAACCTGGAATTTCAAACCGCTAGTTGCAATCGGTGATCAAGTTGTTGCCGGAGATATTCTCGGCGAAGTCAAGGAAACTGAGATTTTAAAGCATAAAATAATGGTTCCACCGAAAGTTTCCGGTACGATTAAAGAAATTAAAGAAGGTGTCTATACAGTTGAAGATACGATAGCTGTAATTGTTGATTTAAAAGGACAAAAACATAATATTTCTATGTTGCAAAAATGGCCGGTGCGTATAGGCCGACCGTATCAAAAAAAGTTTTCGCCAAGTGAACCTTTGATTACCGGACAACGTTCGATAGATACATTTTTTCCGGTAGCTAAGGGTGGAACGGCTGCTGTCCCGGGGCCCTTCGGCAGCGGAAAAACTGTAATTCAACATCAATTAGCAAAATGGGCTTCAGCTGATGTTGTTGTTTATATTGGTTGTGGTGAACGTGGTAATGAGATGACCGATGTTCTAAATGAATTTCCGGAATTAGATGATCCTAATTCTGGGCGTCCGTTGATGGAAAGAACAATCTTGATTGCTAATACTTCAGACATGCCGGTTGCTGCACGTGAGGCGTCAATTTATACAGGGATTACAATAGCTGAATATTTCAGGGATATGGGTTATTCAGTATCTATTATGGCTGATTCAACTTCGCGTTGGGCTGAGGCTTTGCGCGAAATATCCGGTCGTCTGGAAGAGATGCCCGGTGAAGAAGGTTATCCGGCTTACCTCGGTTCCCGACTAGCTCAATTTTACGAAAGAGCCGGGATGGTTCAGTGTTTAGGTAGTGATCAACGCTCTGGAGTCTTGACCGCAATCGGAGCAGTTTCGCCTCCGGGTGGTGACTTATCCGATCCGGTTGCCCAATCTACATTACGAATAGTTCAGGTTTTTTGGAGTTTGGATTCAGCTTTGGCATATCAAAGACATTTCCCGGCAATCAATTGGTTGTCCAGCTATTCTTTATATAGTGAAAAAATTGATAAATGGATGAATGAACAAATTTCTGCCTCTTGGTCAAAATTACGCAGAGACGCGATGGTTTTGTTGCAAGAAGAATCTGAATTACAAGAAATTGTGCGCTTAGTCGGACATGATTCACTTTCTTTTTTAGACAGATTGAAATTGGAAGCTGCCCGTTCGATTCGAGAAGACTTTCTACATCAGAATTCATTTCATGAAATTGATACTTATACTTCATTAAAGAAACAATTTTATATGTTAAATAGTTTAATGAATTTTTATTATGATGCAGTGGATGCTCTAAGTAAAAATGCAGATTACAATCGAATTATTAAATTGCCGATTCGGGATGAGTTAGCCAGAATGAAATATATTCCGGAAGAAAAAATCGAGCAAAGTTATCAAGAATTGATCGGAAGAGTACACTCCGAGATTGCTGACAATATTCCCCGGGAGGTTTAAACAGAATGTCGAAAGAATATCGTACCATAGAAGAAATAGCCGGCCCTTTAATGCTGGTGCAGGATGTAGAAAATGTAGCTTACGATGAACTTGGTGAAATTATTTTACCGAATGGAGAAATCAGACGCTGTCAAGTTTTGGAAGTGAACGGTAGTGATGCTCTGGTTCAGCTTTTTGAAAGTTCATTGGGAATCAATGTAGATCAAAGCAAAGTTCGCTTTCTCGGTCACGGTATGGAAATACCGGTTTCTCCGGATATGTTGGGTCGGGTTTTTGACGGTTTAGGCACACCGATTGATGGCGGACCGGAGATTATTCCTGTTGTCACAATGGATACCAATGGTTTGCCGATGAATCCGGCTGCCAGAGAATATCCGGATGAATTTATCCAAACCGGCATTTCTGCAATAGACGGTTTGAATACTTTAGTTCGTGGTCAAAAATTGCCGATTTTTTCCGGGTCCGGCTTACCTCATAACAATCTTGCAGCACAAATTGCCAGACAAGCCAAAGTGTTGGATGATTCTGAGAAATTCGCAGTTGTTTTTGCTGCAATGGGCATAACATTTGAAGATGCAAATTTCTTTATTGAGGATTTACGTAAAACAGGTGCTATTTCCAGGTCGGTAATGTACATTAATTTAGCTAATGACCCCGCAATTGAAAGAATTGCAACTCCGAGGGTTGCTCTGACGACGGCGGAATATTTGGCATTTGAATTGGATATGCATGTTTTGGTAATCTTAACCGACATTACCTATTATGCAGAAGCTTTGCGCGAAGTTTCGGCTGCCAAAAAAGAAGTACCCGGACGACGCGGTTATCCAGGATATTTGTATACCGACTTGGCTCAAATATATGAGCGTGCCGGACGTTTAAAAGGCAAAAAAGGCTCAATAACTTTAATGCCGATTTTGACTATGCCGGATGATGATAAAACGCATCCAATTCCGGATTTAACAGGCTATATTACAGAAGGACAGATTATCCTGAACCGTGACTTGCATAATAAAGCAATTCAACCGCCGATTGACGTATTGCCGTCATTATCAAGGTTGAAAGATGAGGCGATTGGTGAGGACAAAACCCGATCCGACCATGCTGATACGATGAATCAATTATTTGCAGCTTATTCACGGGGCAAAGAGGCTAAAGAACTTGAAATTATTTTGGGTGAAGAAGCCTTGAGCGAGATGGACCGTATTTATGCCCGTTTCTCTGATGAATTCGAAGCCAATTATATTTCTCAAGGTTTTGCTATCAATCGTAGTATTGAAGAAACCTTGGAATTAGGCTGGGATTTGCTATCCATCTTACCAAGAAATGAATTAACCAGAATAGATGAGCAGTATATTGCCCGTTACTATCGCGACGAAATATATGAACATTCCAGAACGAAATAAATTAACCGATAGTTCAGATGTAGTATAATTACATCATAGTAATAATTTTGTGGAGAAATAAATGGCTGTAATGCGAGTAAATCCGAATCGAATGGAGTTGATGCGTCTTCGCGGACAACTGAATGTTGCCAGACGAGGACATAAGCTGCTTAAAGATAAACGGGACGAACTGATGCGACAATTTATTTCATTGGTCAAGCGTAATCAGAAATTACGCTTAGAAGTTGAAAAATTACTTAGAGAATACAACTGCAAAATAGTCTTAGCTCAAGCTGTAATGCCTGAACAAGTCATTAAAACAGCATTATACTCAGGTTACGATAATTTGATTTTGCAAGCCAAGAGAAAGAACCTGATGAGTGTACAGGTACCGGAATACTTCGTCCATGATCAGACTATGCTTGAAGATTCTTCTGATGAGAAAACGGAAAAAATAGTCAAGGCACAGAAAAGATCAACTACCTACATTCCTTATGGCTTATCCGGTGTTTCAGGCGAATTAGATCTTGCTATTTTAACATTACACAAAGTCTTACCGGTAATGATAGAACTTGCAACTGTTGAGAAAACAACCCAACTATTAGCAGGTGAAATTGCCAAGACCAGACGAAGAGTAAATTCTTTGGAACATAGAATGATTCCTGATTTGGAAGATACAATTCGTTCAATCACAATGAAAATGGAAGAGAATGAAAGAGCAAACACGACAAGATTGATGAAAGTTAAAGATTTGATCTTGGAGAAAGAGATTCGCGAGCGGAGGAGTAGAAATGAAAAACTATTCTGGAAAAATTAAATTTCCTAATAAAACTAAAAAAATCAGTATTTTTTTAAGTTTATTTTTTATCCTAAGCATAGCTTTAAGTGTAATGGGCTGTGGAAGTTCGGCAAGAAAAGATGTTGCAAATTTAGGGAACTATGAATATAAAAGCGAAGCTCCGATGGAGGCTTATGATAATGAATATAAATACGACGGTTTTGCAGAAGAAAGTTATACAAAAGAAGGAGTAGTAGAGGAAACATTATTAAGTTCTCAGGGAACGGGCGCAAAAGAAGCTGAACCGAATCAAAGAAAATTGATTAAAAACGGCAATATCGAATTACGTTGTGATGATGTCGAAGTAAGCTATCAAAACGTTCTGGAATTGGTTAAAAAATATGAGGGCTTTGCGACCAATCTGAATCGTAATGAAACCGATACAATGCTCCGAATAAATGCCGATTTCGGTATTCCGGCAGATGAATTGGATCAATTTGTTGATGAAATCTCGGAAACGGAAATAGTTAACTATATAAAAATAAATGCAGAAGACATTACTGATAACTATTATGATGCAACAATCAGACTTGATACCGCTGAAAAATCATTGGAAAAATATTATGAGTTTTTGCTTAATGCGAAAAAAATAGAGGATATGGTCTACATACAAGGGGAAATAGACCGTTTAACTGAAGAAATTGAAATACTTAAAGGATCAATCAAGAGATGGGATTCACAAGTAGATTATTCTTATGTATCAATCGAATTCTTACAAAAGCAGGCACAAATATCCGGCAAACGAGAAATTAAATTTTCTTCAATGACGTGGGACGATTTTAAATATTGGGTAAGCAGTGGTTGGAATTCAGTAATTGGTGCAATCATATCATTTTTTCAATGGTTAGCGATTGCAATTCTGGTATCTGCTCCGGTCATCATTCCGCTAATATTAATTATTATTATAATTTTAATAATTTATCGCAAACGCAAAAAAGCGAGGTCACAGCAAAAACAACAGCAAGCTGAAAGGACTACATTTGTGGCAGAAAATCCTGGAGCAGTTGAATATAAACAAAGTTTGTATCAAGATATGTATCAAGGCAATCAACAATATTTAGATCAAAATATTAATCAATCGCTGAATCAAGAGTTCGAACAAAATACAGGTCAAAACAACCAAGAGACTGAACATAAAGAAAATCAGAATTAACAAGAATTTGAACAAAACGACAATCAAGATAAATAGAGTTTAAATAAAACAGAAATAAAATCTAATATAGGATGGTTTGAAATGCAAGGCAAAGGTTATGTCAGGTCCTTACCGTGTGTCACAATTGATGGCAAAAGATTAAAATATAATCTTGAAATAATTCGGGAATTGTTAGAGGAAAAAGGGCTCAAAACGCATTATGCTACTCAAGGCATATGTGCCTATGAGCCTTTGCTTAAATTGATGGCAGAAGCAGGGGTTCGCAATTTTGCGGATTCCCGCTTAGAAAATTTAATCCGGTCTAAGCCATATGCTGATTCTACCTTGTTAACCAGAATCCCGATGATTTCTGAAGTGAGAGAGATTGTTAATAAAGTTGATATTTCTTTTAATTCTGAATTGGATACAATTTTTGCTTTATCAGATGCTGCAGTTGTGGAAAGAAAAGTTCATGGTATTATTCTGCAAGTGGAATTAGGAGATCTAGGAGCCGGTATTTTACCGGAAGATTTATTGAATACTGTTCATCAAATCCTCAATTTACGTGGAGTAAAATTAAGAGGAATCGGTGCCGGTTTTAATTCTTTCTCCGGTTCAATTGTTACAGTAGAGAAATTACAAGAATTTGCCTCAATGATCAGTCAAATTGAATCAAGGTTTGGTATTGAATTGGAATATGTGTCGGGTGGAAATTCCGGAACTATTCCTATTTTAGACTCGGAGGATTTTCCAAAGCAAGTGAATCATTTGGTCTTAGGTGAAGCGTGGTTATTAGGTAAAGAAGCATCTTACGGACATCGTATCAAAAACTTGCATCAAGATGTGTTCAGTTTAAATAGCGAAATCATTGAAAATCAACGGAAAAATTCGCAACCGACCGGACCGATCGGAAAGAATTATCAGGATCGAGTATTGGAATTTGAGAATATCGGTATAATACGCCGTATTATTCTGGCACTCGGCTCATTAGATGTTGATTTTAACGGTATCACACCACAAGAAAAAGGTATTGACTACATCGGGTCAACACCGGATTTTTCGATTTTTGACATATCAAAATATAATCGTGACTTGGAAGTTGGAGATCAAATAAGTTTTTCATTGAATTATTCCGCTTTGAATAGAATTTTTTCGTCAGAATACGTCAACAAGGTGATTGTTTAATGAGTTTGAATTCTATGGATCTCAAAACGCAGCGCAGTTGGTGTGAATTGTCGGGGGCTGCATTAAGTCATAATATTAAACAAATATCTCAGAATTTGCCTGTAGCTACAAAAAAAATGGCTGTGGTTAAAGCAGATGCGTATGGTCATGGTGCAATTTGGGTTGCCAAACAGGCTTTGACAGCCGGGTGTACTTATCTGGCAGTAGCCACGGTTGAAGAGGCGAGAACTTTACGCCAAGCTGAAATTACAGCTCCGATCTTAATTTTATCTCCTTATTGCGAAGGTTTAATTGAAACTTTAATTGAACAAAAATTAACTCAAACCGTAGCTTCGGAATTTGATGTGAATGCTTTGCTAAATGACCTGGAATCTTATCTGACTGCGAAGAATCTCGTTAGATTGGATAATTCGATAAAAATCCATATTAAAATAGATACAGGTATGAACCGGATCGGCTTTCCGGTAAAAGAGAATATCTCATCTAAACTAATTACTTCAATAAGCAAATTGGCCGAAAATAATAATTTGGATTTAGAAGGTATTTTTACTCATTTTGCTGTTGCAGACGAACCGCAAAATAATTTCACACAAATCCAATTTAACCGTTTTCAAAAAGCTGTTGAAAAATTAGAAACGAAAAACATAATATTCAAGATTAAACATTGTTCTAACAGTGTCGCAGCAATTTTTTTACCTGAGGTTGCACTGGACTATGTACGTTTAGGGATTGCAATGTACGGTTGGTGTCCTAATTCCGAGATTAAAGAAAAGTTACAATTAAAACCGGTGATGAGTTTTTTCTCGAAAATATCAGGTGTTCATCAAACATCAGTCTATGAAACGGTAGGATACGGTCAAACTTATACTACACAAAGACAAACTCTAATCGGTACTATTGAAACCGGTTATGCAGATGGCCTTAATCGCCATCTCTCAAATACTGGAACTGTCAAAATCAAAGGAAATACTGTACCGATAATTGGACGTGTCTGTATGGATCGTACAATGCTTGATGTAACAGATTTACCACAAATAAAAATTGGTGATGAAGTCTTGATTTTCGGTCAGGATCATAATGGTTATTATCGCGATTTGGACGATTTAGCCGAGCAAGCCGGTACGATTTCTTATGAAATCTTATGTAATATTACTAAGAGGATACCCAAAATAATCGTAGATTAATCTGCCGGAAGATAACCATCTGCAGGAAAAACAATCTATTGGAAAGCAAATAATTAATATATAAAATGGAGAATAAAATGAAGGAAAATTTTTGGCAAAATCTATATCAAATGGTAGAAGATCGGCGCAAGAACCCTGTGATTGCATCTTATACAAATTATTTACAAGATAAAGGTGATGATTACATTGCACGTAAAGTTGGCGAGGAATCCATCGAGTTAGTCATTGCACTCAAAGACAAAGAAAAGGCTGCTATAATTCATGAAACTGCAGATGTTATTTATCACCTGACAGTAGCTATCGAAAATATGGGAATTACTTGGGATGAAGTTGCTGATGAATTAGAAAGTCGAAGAATTTTAGGGTTTCATTAATAATCTCAAATATTCCAATCTTGACAATTAGGCAAAGCTAATCTTTTGCTTTTGGCTTGTTTAGCGAGATAGAGTTTGTTAAAATAAAAATGTGTTAAGCGTAAGGAGGGAAACTAAATGGCTCATGTAATTTCAGATCAATGCATCATGTGTGGTGCTTGTGCAGATGAATGTCCGGTAAGCTGTATCTTCGCTAGTGATACTCAGTATAGTATTGATCCGGACGCATGTATAGATTGTGGTGCTTGTGCTGCAGTATGCCCGGTTGGTGCAATAGACCAAGAATAGTATCAAAATCATTATTAAAGATAAAAGGAGCTGTCTCGAAATGAGTCAGCTCTTTTTTTATGGGTCTATAGTTGCTATTCGTACTCTAAAAAAAGATAATTATTATGATATCAAGTTATATTAAGAAGAGATTGAGAAAAACATATTAAAAAAGATCAAGAAAAAAGATCTAAATAATAAAAAGAGGATTTTGAATGGCAAGAGGAAAATTATATTTAGTTCCGGTTCCGATTGGAAATTTTGCAGATATAACATATAGGGCAATTGAAGTTCTAAAATATGTCGATTTGATTTTGGCGGAAGATACTCGGATTTCAGGAATATTATTAGCTGAATTTGGGATCGAAACTTCACTTTTAAGTTACCATCAGCATAATGAACAAAGCAGAGTTGAACAGATTATTACCAAGCTTGAATCAGGAAAAAATATTGCTTTGATTTCGGATGCAGGAATGCCTTGTATATCGGATCCGGGTTCAATAATTGTAAAAAGTCTTCTTGATAAAAATATTGAAATTGTTACTTTACCCGGAGCAAATGCCGCTTTGACTTGTCTTGCCGGATCGGGTTTAAACACTGATTATTTTACTTTTTTCGGTTTTTTACCGGTTAAAGGCAAAGAACGTTCTGAGCAGTTAAAAAAAATAGCAAACCATGATTATTCAATTATTCTTTATGAAGCGCCTCATCGTATATTGAGAACACTTGAAGATTTAATTGAACAAGGGCTTGGTAAAAGAAGAATTGTTGTTGGACGTGAACTTACCAAAAAGTATGAAAATTATGTCCGGGATACAGTTGAAAATGTTTGTCAGCATTATAAACAAGAAGAAAATCCGCGTGGTGAATTCGTTTTGGTTTTAGAGGGCAAAGCAGAGTTCTTAGCCGGAAACGATCAAGCTCAGGCCGAACTTGAAGAGAAAATTGAACAACAGGCGATTGTTGATTTAAAACAATTATTAAATGGTGAAATGAAAATGAAATCCGCTGTAGATTATTTATCTGATAAATATAAAATTAATAAAAATAAATTATATCAACTTGCACTGGAATTCAAAGAGAAATAACCTGACTGATATTAATCAAAATTCAATTTAATTAATTGAAATTCCAGAACATATCTAAATATGCTAACATAGAAAGGATTTAATTTAAGGATTATCTTGAGTTAAACAATTTCTCATTATGAAAACTGCAGGAGGAATTATGTCCAGATTATTATTGATTGGTGCCGGCGGGGTTGCCAGAGTTGCTGCTTATAAGTGTGTACAGAATTCGGATGTTTTCCGGGAAATGTGTATCGCCAGTAGAACACTTGAAAAATGTGAAGAGCTGAAAGCTGAATTGGAAGGTAAAGGTACCGAGATTACAACTGCTCAGGTGGATGCTGATAATGTTGAACAGTTAATTGAGTTGCTCAACAGTTATAAACCGGATCTCGTTTTGCATTTGGCTTTGCCTTATCAAAATTTAGCAATAATGGATGCTTGTTTGGCAACCGGTACGGATTATATAGATACTGCGAACTATGAGCCGCGTGATACCGCCAAATTCGAATATAAATGGCAATGGGCTTATCATGAACGTTTTAAAGAAGCAGGCATTACTGCTATCTTAGGTAGCGGGTTTGACCCGGGAGTAACCGGTGTGTTTTCCGCCTATGCTTTAAAACATCATTTTGATGAGATAAATTATATTGATATTTTAGATTGTAATGGCGGTGATCACGGTTATCCTTTTGCAACCAACTTTAATCCGGAAATCAATATCCGTGAAGTTTCGGCGAAAGGTCGTTATTGGGAAAACGGTGAATTTATCGAAACTGAGCCGATGGAAATCAAACGTGAATATGATTTTGAAGAAGTTGGGCAGAAAGATATGTATCTGTTATATCATGAGGAATTGGAATCTCTGGCAAAATTTATGCCCGGAATTAAGCGTATCAGATTTTTTATGACTTTCGGCGAGAGTTATTTGACTCACTTGAAATGTCTGGAAAATGTCGGCATGACCTCAATTGAGCCGATTGATTTTGAAGGCAAAGCGATCATTCCCTTACAATTCTTAAAAGCGGTTTTACCCGATCCGGCAAGCTTAGGCCCACGCACGGTCGGCAAAACCAATATCGGCGTCATTTTCCAAGGTAAAAAAGACGGAAAAGACAAAGTATATC
>JAAYNE010000112.1 GCA_012521015.1 Clostridiaceae bacterium
AGCAGGAGACCGCAGATCAAATGGCGGCAGTTGAGAAGGCACTTGATTCTATCTTGAATCACGGTACGGCAAGTACTTCAGCCTTAGCCGATGTCAGAGAAAAAAGCCCTGTCAGTTTTAATTTTTTAGGCAGTTTTTCGGATGATTTGATACATGAAATATTTGAGGATATTGAGCTTGATCTCGGTGAGGAATATACTTCTTCTTTCCTCAGATGCCCCTTGGATTTCAATATTGAGCTTCAGCGAGGGGAACTCTTACTGCAATTAGATTATGCGGATTTTTATGAAGATAATGATATAAATAAACTACTTAAAGATTTCGAACAACAGCTTATCAAGGTTGCACAATTAGGTGATACTGAAGCAGCATTAAATGCCGAACCTAACTTCGTGGCTTCTGATATAGATTCTAGCAATTTAGACGATATACTGGCTGAATTAAATAGATTATAGACTTCTTGTTTGATTAACTGGACAGAGGAGATTTAGATGAAAATTCGTAAAGAACACATAGAAGATATCCGATATTTGAATATAGCTCAGCAAGGAATGCTTGCAGCCCATTTAATAGACCAAGATCAAGAGTCATATGTTCACCGTTTGAGTTTCACACTAAAAACAGAATCGTCTGAGGAAAACATTAAACTGGCTTACAATTACTTACTCGACAAATATAGTATATTACGTTCCTTAGTACTGTATGAGAATCAGGTACAGGCCCTTCTCATTATTTTAAAATCAAGAGAAGAAGACTTGATTTTTATAAAAAGCAAGGATGAACTAACAGAGATAAGAAACAAGCGCCGTCAAGCCTTAACCAAAATTCAGGCGTCTTTCCTCTTTTCCATTGATGCCTATCAAATTGATCGGGCGAATATATGCCTTGATTTTTCTTTTCATCATCTCATTTTAGATGGCTGGAGCTTAGGGTTAATAGTCAAAGATTTCTTTGAAATTCTCAAAGCGATTGAGGAAGACAATTATCAACATGAGCGTGAGACTTTTAACTTTAAAGCTTACCAAGGCGAATTGAACCGTCTACTTTCAATTGCGGATAAGAAAAAGGATTTTAAACCTGTAGAAGGTGCCAAAGCTCTGACTATAGAAACATTGCCCAATGAAGAAAAACATCTCCCGTTTACAGAGGCTGTTGCTCAATCCGGTTTAGATATGGAGTTTGGTCGGATGATTGCAGAATTTTGTGCAAAAGAAGGTTTTTCTCAGAATGTTTTCTATTTAAGTTCTTGGGCTCTCTTCTTAGCTAAATTCAACAGACACCCTCAACCGGCCTTTGGTTTTGTCATGTCCGGCA
This sequence comes from Clostridiaceae bacterium, assembly GCA_012521015.1. GTDB lineage: Bacteria > Bacillota > Clostridia > Saccharofermentanales > DTU023 > UBA5436. Next base: position 1,315 of record JAAYNE010000112.1, read on the forward strand.
GAGAGCTTGCTTTTGCTGATATAGAAAAAGCGGTAGGAATGTTTATAGAATCACTACCTATAACCCTAGATCTAACAGAAAAAGACAGTTTTAGCGATTTGATGGGGGATGTGCAAGATCAAATACTAACCTATATTGAAAATCCGAATTTGCGGCAAGAAGCAGAAAAAGTCAAGGCTCTTTATGTTGATCATGTTTTCACTTTTGAAAATTATCCGATAGCAGATCTCTTGATAGATGCTAATATATCTCTTGGTTATAAGATTACGAATATCGATTTTGTCGGCCACACAAACTTTGATTTTGGTATTAGTTTAACTCCTCAAGTTTCAGGAAAGATTGATATTGAATTTAAATTTGATAAGTCAAAATATAGTGCTGAATACATAAATAATGTCCAAGCAGCCTATATCCAATTTATCAAAGACATTATCCAAGATCCGACCAAAGATTTAGCAGACTATTCCTTGCTTTCCGATCAGGAAGCCGAGACTTGTTACCGCGAAGAATTTATAAAAAGAGATAGCAATATAGTAGCACGCTTTTGCGAAATGGCGGCCACATATCCAGACGGTATAGCAGTTAAGGCTTATGACGGGGAATTGACTTATGCCGAATTAGATGCCAAATCTGATGATTTAGCATTTCTGCTTGAGAGCAAAGGTTGCAAATCCGGTGATGTAGTAGCTATCTTAAATTCGCGGTCCAGTCAACTGCCGGTGACCATCCTGGGTATACTTAAATTAGGGGCAGTTTATCTTACTTTGGAAACGGATTTTTCGGAAGCGAGAAGTAAAGAGTATTTGACTGATGCCGCATGCAGAGCCATTATTTTAGAAAATGAAGAGTTTAAAAAGGACTGGCATGAAGAGTTTTTGGGGGCGGACAATCTTATATATCTTACTGATCTTCAGGCTAGAGATGAGACTTTTGCAGTAGATATAAATCCGGATCAAGCAGCTTATATTATCTATACTTCCGGTTCTACAGGTCAGCCCAAGGCTATAATTATCAGCCATGCCAATGTCATTAATTTAGTTTATGCTTTAGATCAAGCTATCTATACTCCTCTGAAACAAGAAACAGGTCAAGAAAATTTAAATATAGGCTTGATCAGCTCATTGCTGTTTGATGCTTCAATCAAGCAGATCTATGCTAGCCTTTTGCTCGGACACACCCTTTGTATCTCTTCCGGTGAAGAGAACAGTACCGGTGTGACGATCAAAGATTATTACAAGAAATACGAGATAGATGTAAGTGACGGTACACCTACTCACATGCAGATAATCTTGAATAGCTTGGAAGAAGGCGAAAAGATTGAGGTGAAAGAATATTTGATCGGCGGCGAAGCCTTGAATAAAGGACTAGTCAAAGACCTTTATCGAGTAAAAACGGAAGGTCAAGACCTGGTTGTGACTAATGTCTATGGTCCCAGTGAATGTACTGTTGACAATACTGCTTACAGAATTAACGAATATAGTGATAGTTTGCCGGATCAAATACCGATAGGTAAAGCTCTAAACAATGTACAATGTTTGGTAGTAGATGAGAAGCTAAAGCCTTTGCCTGCGGGAGCCAGGGGAGAACTTATCATAGGGGGCCCCTCGGTAGGTTTAGGCTATCTGAACAATCCCGACTTGACAGAAACTGTTTTTGTTACAAATCCTTATACAGGAGAAAGGATGTACAGAACAGGTGATATTGTTCGGATGGGACTTGATCAGACAATCTATTTTTTGGGTAGAGAAGATAATCAGGTTAAAGTCAATGGTCATAGGATTGAGCTGGAAGAGGTTGAACAAAAAATTCTTGCTTTGGGTGAAATCAAGCAAATTGCTCTCGTGGTCAGCGAGGAAGAAGATGGTTTGCAGAGAATCGTAGCCTTTTATGTTGCTAATCAAAAAACAGATTTGAATCAAGTTAAGCAGAACTTACAAGATAATTTACCACGTTACATGATGCCGGCTCTATGGATAGAAATTGAAGAACTTCCGTTTACCAGATCCAGAAAAATTGACCGGAAAGCATTAGCAGAAAAGATTTCCGAGATAGAGTTTGAAGAGGATTTTCTGCCTGCGGAAACAAATACCGAAAAAATCCTTGCTGAATTTTACTGTCAAGTTCTCAAGCTCAAATCGGCCGGTAGAAATAGTAATTTTTATGCTTTGGGTGGTATTTCCTTGCATGCAATCAACCTTTTAGGATTAATTTCCCGTAAGTTTTCGGTCAAGCTAACCATTAATGAGATTTTAGCAAACCCTGTTTTAGAAGATTTAGCCTCTTTGATTGATCAAAAGACGGATGAAGCTGAAGAAACAGTTATTCCTTGTCAAAGGCCGGAAGGAGAACCGCGACTTCCTTCTTTAGATCAGGAAAGAATATATGCTTTAACTGTTGATGAAGTAGGAGATGCTTACCATATCCAGGAAGCTTTAAAAATAACACTTGATGTAACTGTCAGAGATGTTTTCAAAGCATTGAGTAAACTGGTGAATAGATATGAGAGTTTGCGCAGCAATTTTGTCATTGAAGATGGCGAATTGAGGGTTAAAGTTCGCGAAAAAGACTTGATTTCACTCAACACAAGTTTTGCAGATGAACTAGATAATGCTGAATTGCAAGATTTGTTAGGGCAGATGCGCAGACCTTATGACTTAGCACAAGACCCCCTTTACCGTTTTCACTTGGTAGAACAAAATGAGAGTTTAATTTTACTCTTAGATTTCCACCATATAATAATGGATGCGTGGTCCTTGCACTTATTGCTGGAAGAATTTTTTGTGTTGCTTGAAAATGGTGAATTAGATGAAGTTAACATCCAGATGTCTGACTATGCATATTGGCAGAAGGAACAAAGAAAGTTACCTTCCTACAAAAAACATGCAAATCTTTACAATGAATATTTAAATAAAGCTGAAATTAGCAAGTTTGAAGTGTCAACTTCATCGTCTAAAGATATAGAAACAGAATCTGTGAGTAAGTCCTATACTTTAGAATTAAACAGGAGTAAATTGCAAGATATATTTACAAAAGCCGAATCTACTCCTTATGTTTTCTTTAGTGCTGTATTGGACATTTTACTGAGTAAAATGTTGAATAAAACCGACTTAACTTATGCTACGGTTGTAAATGCCAGGTCAAATAGTAATTTCTCTCACCTTGTTGGTATGTTAGTAAATACAAGTCTCATTCACGTAAATCCGGATCCGGAATTTTCATTCATATCATATTTTAATGAAAAAAATCAAAATTTAACAACAATTCGCCAGATGGAATATTTTAATTTTCAAGATTTGAGAAAATTAGAAAATTATCCTGCAGACGAACCGAGTATTATTTTTACTGTAGAGGAAGATTCTGCCAAAGCTTCCAGAGAAGGAGTAGAAAATCTACCGATCGATTATTCGGACGCCAAATATGATTTGAGTTTCTATGTAGTTTTAGGTAAAGAAGATTTTAAATTAAGATTGGAATGTAAAAAAGAAAAATATCCGATCTGGTTTTTAGATAGCTTAGCTAGGGGATTCAATAATCTGTTGAGACAGATTATGGTTGATCAGGCAACAAAGTTGACAGATTTAACCTTGAGCGATTCTCTTTATCAAGAGACAGTCCTCAATGAATTCAATGATACAAAACGAGATTATCCGAGAGACAAGCGCTTAGACCAATTATTCAAAGAAACAGCTGAACTCTATCCGGAGTTGCCTGCCTTGATTTACCGGGGTGAATCTATTTCTTATGCTAAATTAGATAATGTCAGTGATAGTCTTGCCGTATACCTGAAAGAGCAAGGTGCAAAGGAAGAGGATAGTATTGCTATAAAATTAGATCATAGAGTTTGGCAAATTATCGCCATCCTTGCCAGCCTTAAAGTAGGTTGTTATTTCTTGCCTATAGATACCAGTTATCCGCTCGAACGCCAGCTCTATATGATAGAAGACAGCAAGGTCGTCCATCTTGTAACCGACCGAGCGGAATATCTGGAAGGATTAAATGTTAAAAGTACTATTTTAAATACTGATCTACTCGAGGTTTACACAGGACGCAAGCTCAGTCCGGCTCAAGCTTCCAGTCAAACTTGTGCGTACAGAATGTATACTTCCGGTACTACTAGCAAGCCAAAAGGGGTGGCTGTCAGTCATAGAAATATAGTTCGTTTAGTTAAAAACACAAACTTTATGGAATTTCCGGTCGGTAAAAGATTTCTTCAGACCAGTACGATAGCCTTTGATGCTTCAACTCTGGAAATATGGGGTTCTCTTCTGAATGGGATGTGTCTTGTATTAAGTGATAAGGAAGATATTTTGGATCCTCGTCAAATTAAAAAGATGATTGCAGATCATGAGATTTATGCTCTTTGGCTCTCTGCTCCCTTATTCCGCCAACTTGTTTTGGAAGAAGCGAATCTCTTTGCCGGAGTTAAATATCTTTTAGCCGGTGGTGACGTTTTACCGGCCGAAGAAATTAAGTTGGTCAGAGACCTGCACCCGGAGTTGCAAATAATTAACGGCTATGGACCGACAGAAAACACAACGTTCTCTACGACTTTTACCATTGATCAAGACTATGAGACAATTCCGATCGGTTATCCGATTGCAAATTCCAGGTGCTACTTCTTAGATAAAAACAACAATTTCTTATTACCCGGAGCTATTGGTGAACTCTACGTAGCAGGTGACGGAGTTGCCATTTCCTATCCGGAGGATCCGGAATTAACGAAAGAAAAATTCCTGGACGATCCTTTCTACTCGGGTGAGAGAATGTACAAGACAGGTGACATGGGTTATTGGGATGATAAAGGTTGTATCCACTTTCTTGGTCGAAGAGATAATCAAGTCAAAATCCGCGGTTTTAGAATTGAACTAGGTGAAATTGAGAATGTTCTCTCGGACTCCGGAAAAATAGATACTTGTCATGTTGAAGTAGGTGAACAGGCTGGAGTTAAAAATATCCATATCTACTATGTTGGACAGTTCAGCGAAAGTGATTGCAGAGCTTATTTGCGCAACCGTTTACCTGCGTATATGCAACCGGGAAAACTAGTCCGATTGGAAAAATTTCCGTTAAATGCAAACGGTAAAATAGATTTTAAAAAACTCAGAGAAGTTCAACTATACCGGAATGACAGAGATATTAATGAGGAATCGGAAGTTAGCACAACTGATGCACTGGATTCTGAAATTGTTGAAGATTCTCTGGCTGACAAATTGATCAATATTTGGCAGGAAGTCCTGGGAGTTGAGCAAGTGGGTCTCCATGACAATTATTTGGAGTTAGGCGGAGATTCTCTTTTGGCTATTAAACTAATCGGCATGATTGAACAAAGAACAAATCATAAACTTAGAATAACTGATATCTTGCGGCAAAAAACGATTTTTGGACTAATACAATTAATAGATCCGAATTTTGACTCGGATAAACCCGAAAGGAATGCAGTTTCAGAATATAGTGATTTTTCTGAGACTAATCAAACAAAAAAAAAGAATAATTGGCAAGTTTTGGCACCCGAACAGGAACAAATTTTGAATGCTATTCAAAGCAGTCAAGATGCTGTATACCATGTTAGAACCAAACTGCTTCTCAATAACAACTTAAAAAAGAGTGAACTTCTATCTGCTCTGGAAAAGCTGCATGAGGCTTATCCTGTTTTGGATACAGTTTATCGTTATAGAGATGGTTGGCAACAAACAAGAACAAAACGTTCAGTTGAAGTGATTAGCTTCTCTTCAGCAAACCTGACGGATCTTAAAACTTTTGAAGCTGAATTTGAAAAGAAAATGGACTTGGAAGCAGGACCTCTTTATCGTTATGCCTTGGTTGACCATGAGCCTGATGGACTAAAACAGCAAATTCTTTATATCAGTTACCACCACAGTATAGTGGACGGTTTATCCCTGCAAATTCTGCTTCACCAACTGCAAAACTTTCTCTCATCTGAATCGCAAGAGATACTTGTACAATCAGACAGTGCTTTAGATTATATTAATTATGCGGAGCGAGAAGCTAACTCGAGACAAAATACTGATCTGGGAATTGAGCGAGATTTTTGGAAAAATACTTTTAAAGAAAATCACAATCCGCCTGAACTTGAAACAGATTACAGGCGATTTCTTGCCGGACCGGGTTTAGCAAAAAATTTATCAGTTAATGTATCCGGCGATTTATATGATGTTATCCGACAAGCGAGTAAAGATTTGCAAATGACTCCTTATGTCCTTTTGTTGTACGCTTTCGCAGTTTGGTTTTACCGTTATACCGGTGAAAAAAGAGTTCAAGTAGGCATCTTCGATTCAGGTAGACATGATAGAGATTTATGGCAAAGTGTTGGTATGTATGTTAAGACCTTACCTTTAAAATTTAATCTGCCGGAAAATACGCATGAGGGTTTGCAAAAGATGCAAAACAATTTCTTGGATATATTGGAACATTCCCGTCTGAGTTACCGGGAAATTCTCGATGCAATTTCCTACCAACATCAACCGGGCAGAAATCCGCTCTTTGATATAAGCTTTTCTTATTTCAATATAGCTGCTGCCAATGAAGATACAATGTCAGCAAAAGAGCTGGAGATGTTCCAACAATATGCCAAGTTCGATCTCAGTCTTGATATCCAAGATTCAGGTCATTTATTAAAAGTGAATTTGCTTTATAACACTGCTCTATGGGATGAAACTACAGTTGAAGTTATGCTGCAAAGCTATATAGAAATTTTGAAACAAATTTATTTAGAGAAAAAGCAAACTGTTTCTCAGATTTCTCCATTAGGAGATACTTATTTGAGCCATTTAGCTGATCAAGAAGTGAGCTTGGAAAGCAAAGGCAAAAGCCTTTTAGAGCAACTTTTCAGCTATCGGAATTCTGACCAAATTGCTATTTATTATGGAGGGAAATACTTCACCTATAAAGATCTGGTGAAGTCAGCCTTATATTTGTCAGAAAAATTTGCGGGAAAAGGGATCAAAAAAGGAGATATAGTAGCTGTCTTGTCTGATGCCGGTTTCAACTGTTATGTGATCTATCTGGCAGCTATGTTTGCCGGAGCGGCTTTCCTTCCTCTGGATGCTTCTTATCCTGAGGAGAGGCTTTCTTATATCTTGGAAAATTCTGAAGCTAAATTATTAGTAGCTGAAGATATTAAAGTTAAGGACAATAAAATAACCAGGTTTGATCTTGCCCAAATAGATCTGACTATAAAAGAATTAAATGTCGACGAAATAAATACAGAAAAGAAAAAAGAATTTGTCTCAGATGAGGATATAGCTTATGTCATTTATACTTCCGGTTCGACCGGTATGCCCAAGGGGGTTCAGATTTCATATCGAGCCTTACAGAATCTCTGCCTCTGGCACAATCAAGAGTTTACAGTAACTGAGTCGACCAGAACTCTTAAGTATGCAGGTATAGCTTTTGACGCTTCAATCTGGGAAGTTTTTCCTTATCTTTATGCAGGAGCTAGTATTTACATACCGGAACCTGAATTGCGTTATGACTTTAAACAATTAAACCAATTTTTAGCTGACCATAAAGTAGACATAGCCTTTTTGCCTACCAGTGTATGTGAAAACTTCCTTAGTGTTGAGGAGCCCAATGTAAATATATTACTTACAGGTGGCAGTAAATTGTTCAAGCATTTTTCCGGTTCATATAAACTTTATAATAATTATGGTCCGGCAGAGAATGCTGTAGTGACAACCAGCTACCTGTTGGATGAAGTCACAGATAATATCCCGATAGGAAGGGCTATTCCTAATTGTAGGGTCTACATACTTAATGAAGATATGCAGCCACAGCCTATAGGAGTTCCCGGTGAAATATGCATCGCCGGCAAGAGTCTTTCTTCCGGTTACCTCAACAATCCGGAGGAAAACAGTTTTCGTTTCTTACCCGACCTGGTTAATTCGGATGAACTCATGTATAGGAGTGGCGATTATGCTAAATTTAACAGCCGAGGAGAAATACTCTTCTTAGGCAGACGAGACGATCAAGTTTCTATAGATGGTGTCAGGATAGAGCTTGCTGAGATAGAATCGGCAGTTATGAGTAGCGGGCTTGTAAAGCAAGTACTTGCTCTTGTTTTTAAGCCGGATCAGCCGGACGCTACTCTCCGTTTAGCTATCGTTGCAGGAGAGGATTATAGTCCTGAAAAACTGTCTGACCATCTGGAGAAGAAATTACCGTACACTATGCAACCAACCAGCATTCATCTTTTAGAGCACTTCCCGCTTACTGCTAATGACAAGCCGGATAAGCAGGCTGTCCAAGCAGAAATTGAATCGCAAATAGCAAATCAAATTCTTGAAGGCGAAGAGAAAATTGCGGATGAAGTAGAGATCTTAAGTCCGGAAGAAGAACAAATGGCAAAAATATGGTCAGAGCTTTTAGAGTTGGATCAAGTCAGTTCAAGGGATAATTTCTTTGCTTTGGGCGGTAATTCAATTAAAGCTATGCAACTAATTCACCGAGTGCAAGATGAGCTTGGCATTACCATAAAAATTGCTGATATCTTCAACAGCAGCAACTTGTCCAGGTTAACTCGAAAAGTTTATAAACAAGATAAAGGGATAGAAAAAATCCAACTTGTCCGAGATCCTGCAGGTCTCTATGGACCTCTTTCAGCCCAAGAAGAAAGTATGATTAGTCTGGCAGCAATGACTAAAGATAGCCTTCTGTACAATGAACCTTTACTTTACCGAGTAAATTCAGATCATTCAGGCCATGAAATTATTGCAATATTGCGAGAATATACAAACGAACAGCCTATTTTCCAAGTTCGTTACGAAGAAAGAGAGGGTGAGTTTGTTCGTTTACAGGATGACTCTTTAGAATTAACAATTGATAGTTTTACTGTTGCTGCGAAAAAAGATTTGCTTGATGCTTGTCTAAACAAAATGGAAACCTTTTCAGTATTTGCAGGGCCTCTTTCCCGCATCAGCTTGGTCTATGTTGAGGCAGAAGGAGTTTACTACATATTCTGGGATGTTCATCATATTCTGCTCGATGGAGCGTCGAGACAAATCATTCAAAAAGATTTATCTAAATTGTTACTGGGGGAACCTATTCCGCTTAAAGAGTTTAATTATGGTGACTATGCCAGATGGCAAGCAACTTACAGAAAGTCAGATGCATATCAAGAGCATGCTGATTTTTGGGATAATGAGCTGGCAGGTGAAAGTGATGAAATTTTCCCGGAAATTGATTTCAACCGGCAAGTTCATGGCAAGGGTGTGAGCCAGTATTTCGAATTGGAAGACCAACAGAGAACTTCTCTTTACCGGTTGGCGGCAGAATTTGAATGTTCCTATTACACGGTCTTGCTTTCTTTTTACTTCTTAACATTGGCACATTATCGCGGGGTAAAGGATATCAAAGTTGGTTTTGCCAATGCCAACCGCAATATCCCTGAAACGGAAGAGATGCTTGGTATGTTTGTTAACAGTTTGGTTATCAGGAAAAAATTAGATTTGGAAGAGAGCTATTTAGATTTTTTAGCCAGATTAAAAGAAACTTATCACCAGATTCTTGACCATCAGGAATATTACTATTACGACCTCTATCAAGCAAATCTATCAAATCAAGGCGGGAATGAATTGTCCGGGATTGAAACTATCTTCCAATTACAGAATCTCGATAGAGCGGATTCCGGAATTATTGAGATTGTTGATTTTCCTTTCGTGCCAGCCAAATTTAAATTGGCCGTTTTTGTTATGGATGCGGAGGATCAAGGAACATACTTTAGTTTTAATTACAATAAGGGCAACTTTACCGAAGATGAAATTAAAGAAATCTGGGATATTTATCATAATATGATAGATTCTGTCCTGCAGAACAAAAACAGCAATTTGCAAGAATTATTAACTGAAGAAAAGGAAGATTCTTTTGACTTTCTTTTTGCCTAACAGGAAATTGTAGAACGAATTGGACTCAAAAAATTAAAGGACCTAAAAAAGGAAATTATATGAAAAATGAAATAAACGATACATTGCAAACTAAAGCAAATTATATCAACAAATTAAGAATGTTGAGTTGGATAACGCCTTTAGCCGGCTTATTATTGTATCCTGTACTAGTAATTAGAAAAATGACAGCTTCTACGGCGGCTAATTTTTGGATAAATGCTACAGCCATGGTATTCTTTTTTTCCTTTCATCTCATCACTGTTATTTATTTGCGCAAGGATGATTTCTCTAAAATTAATTTTAGAGGAAAAAAGAAAATAGACTTAGCTGATTCAACATCTTATCGGTTTAGTCTGACCTCAAGTCTGATCGCACTTTGTTTGGCCCTGCTTTTCACTCTTTTAACTCTCTTCATACCGGAACATGTTTTTGTAGCAGTTTATTCCGGTGAAAAGATTCCTATTTTGGATTTAAAAGTTTTAGAAGAGGTCAAGCCTCAAATGATTGTCCTCTGTATTGCCGTTTTGTTAAATATACTGCTTATTATCTTTGCTAAGAAAGGCAGATTAACAAATTGGCTGAGCTCACTAATTCTTAATATAATTACCGCATATATGATTTTTGAAGTGTACTTGGCCGATAAGATTATGAATGTAGAATTTATGAATATTATAACTTCGATGTTTCCTGACAAACCGGTGATAGAGCAGTTTTTTGTCTATACACCTTATTGGGTTTGTATATTGATGTTAGCTTTGAGCACAGCATCTTTTAATCATCACTATAGACAATTAATCAATTTGAAATGAAATCAACAGTTTAAAAGACAATAGAAAGGATTTGCAATGTTACCAAAACTGGAAAGTCTAGGAATGTTTTTAGCCATATTTATAGGTATAAGTCTTTTGTTTGTACAAGCTATGACAAAATCTTGCTTAGTCCAAGCAAGCATTTTTGATTTTGAAATTGATATTTCTCAAAATCCCAAAAATGAAGATGAAGGCAAAATCAGAATCAAAGGTCTTTTTGACCTGTTTGACGATTTTTTGTTCTCAGAAGATAACGAAGATGAAAACGAAAACGAAGATGAACATGAAGAAGATGAAGCTTATAAAGAGGAGGATGATTGGGTTGAGGAGACATGGGGCTTTAGTGTTGGAAGCGATCCTAACGAAGAAGATCCTTTGGTGGATTTTGGTTTTTGGGAAAGTTTCCGGCAGGCAGATAGGGACTTTGATAAGGTTGTAGAAATTTTACAATTAGATACGGAAGAAGAGGATTATAATTTAGAAATAGATGCCGGTGATTTGGCAGCCAGACACACAATCATCAGCATTAAAAACAGTGGTCAATATCAGGTGAGAGTCAACAGTAATTCTGAAATGATAGAGGACTGGAAACAAGCAATCGACTGCAGTAAAAAAGGAAATACTATAAAACTTAAACTTAAAGACTTTTCCACAGATAAGATGAATAAGTCCTATCACGTCATCATAGATGCACCTATTTCGGAACTGAAAGTGAAAGGCGGTGTGCCCCTGGAAATAAATGGTGAAAATCTGAAACTGTCAAGGATGGAGTACAGTGGATTGTCAGCGATAAATTGGGAAAATATAAACTTGGATAAGCTGGATTTAATTATCGAAGGAGGACTTATCTTAAAAGCAAGCGGCAAAGTGCAAGAAAGCAAAATTGAGGTTCGTGGCGGATCGACAATTGATTGTTCAAAACTTGAAACAGAGAAATGCAATTTGAAATTGACAGGTGCTGTAGTTAGTTGTGTAGCTGCTTCTGACGAATTAAATGTTGATGTAGCGGGATTGGCAAAAGTTTATTACTATGGAAATCCGAAGGTCAACTCAAATGCAATCTTTGATAAGTCGGTTGAGCAAGTTCAATAAACAAAATTTGGTAATGATTCAAAAAACGATTCTCATCTATTATGCTGTTCTGTCAGACATCTCCGGCGAAACAGAACTTCAAGAACTTGATTTCTATCTCACCGGGTTCAGAAGATCCAAGACAAAGCGCTATTTATACAGAGAAGACAGACTGAGGTCCCGCCTGAGTGAACTCTTATTATTAGTAGGTATTTCCGATCTTCTGGGTAAAGTGACGGTCAGCCTTCAAGCTAACTCATACGGTAAACCTTTTTTGACTGACGTTGAAGATATTCACTTCAATATTAGTCACTCCGGTGAATATGTTGCTTGTGCATTTTTTGAAACTGAAATCGGTCTGGACGTAGAGAGACTGGAAACTATGTCTGATTACAGTATTGAGAATATTGTATCTTTTTTTTCAGAAGACGAGCAAGAATACATTCTCGCTGAAAAAGGATTAGCAAAGAGTTTTCGTCTCTTTCAGGTTTGGACTATCAAGGAGGCCTATCTAAAGTATCTTGGTCAAGGATTGAGTAAATCACTTGACTCCTTTAGCCTAAATTGCGAGATTCTTCCCGGATATTTTCAGCTTGCCGAGGAAATTTGGCAAGCTGAGCTAGAGGACAGCTTTATAATTCAAAGCAAGTTAGGCAAGAAGCACTTATTAGCGCTAAGCTGTGATACTCCGGCTGATCTGGATTTCCGCCACATAGACTTTAGTCAGATTTCTAATGTTAAGACAAGACTTAAAGCTAGTATTTTAGATAGAAATTAATTTGATAAGTATTAAATTGTAAATAGTACTAAGCATCAGGCTTTGAAATTGTAAATTGGTTTCATGATATCTATAATATCAACTGCTTCTTGAATGGAATCAATAATATCTTCTAATGCTTTATATGCCATAGGGGCTTCATCAAGAGTTGAAACTTTGACCGAAGAGGTATAAATTCCTTTCATTTCTTTTTTGAAGTCAGCTAAAGCAATTTCAGATTTAGCTTTGGTTCTCGACATAATTCTACCTGCACCATGTGGGGCAGAATAATTCCATTCCGGATTTCCTTTACCATATGCCAAAATTGAGCCATCTCTCATATTAATCGGTATGAGAACTTTTTCCCCTTTTCTGGCTGAAATTGCACCTTTGCGCAAAATCATTTCTTTTGTATCAATATAGTTATGAATTGTATGGAAACCATCTGTGCCGGTAAGTCCGGTTTTATCCAAGATAATTTCAACCATTTTTTCACGATTTCTTTTGGCATAGTTTTGACAAATTCCAACGTCATGTAAATAGTCGTCCATATATTTACCATATAAGAAGCATAAATCTTCCGGTATAGTGGGTTCTTTCTCTGTCCAATATAAATTTTTAAGAGCGGCTTGAATTTCTTTATGTCTACCTTGGGTTTTGTAGAATTCGATGATTTGATCTCTTTGCTTAAAATATGAATCTTTGCCTTTATGCAAATCAATTGCCAGTTTTTGGTAAAGATCTGCAACTTGTTTGCCGAGATTTCTGCTTCCGCTATGAATTACCAAGTAATTAGTTCCGTCTTCGGCTCGATCAATTTCAATAAAATGATTTCCACCGCCGAGAGTACCGATACTCCGCTCGATTCTTTTGGTATCATACAAATCCCTATAACAACGCATCACTGTTAAATCGAATTTTTCTCTGCGACTTTCCCAGACGTTTTTACCGGAAGGAATAAAATGCGCAACCTGATCAAACCTTTTCAAGTCAATATCATTTTTACCCAAATTGACCGTGTACATACCGCAACCGATATCGACACCGACAACATTAGGAACGACTTTGTCTTTGATAGTCATTGTAGTGCCGATTGTACATCCTTTACCATAGTGCACGTCAGGCATAATTCTGATTTTGCTGCCCTTGGTAAATTCGTAATCACACATTCTTTGGATTTGCATAATCGCATCTTTTTCGATCACTTTAGCAAAACTGATTGCCGTATTAAATTTTCCTTTAATTTCTAACATTTTTCACTTCCAAATATATTTGTTTTTTGTATTATACAAACAAGTATTGTAATATGAACTATCTGTTCAGTATACATTATTAGAACTTTTATGACTTTCTTTATGTGAATTCTTAGGCTGGGTTTTGATTTTGTAATTTGATATAATTTTAGCGATATTAATTGTAGGTATAGCTGATTACGAAAATATTAAAAAAGGATAAATGAAAAACTTCAGAAAAATAGTTATAGTTAATATAGCAGTAATTTTATTGATAATTATGATGATTGCTCAAAACGTTTTGGCAGAACAACTGCCTGCAGAGAGGTTGCGACCTCGACTTGTAGACGAAGCTGATTTACTTACGAATGAACAGGAGCGGATTTTGCTTGAACGTTTAGATTTAATCAGTGAGAATTATCAAACAGATGTGGTGATTGTAACAAATCATTCTTTAGACGGAAAAACATCAACAGAATTTGCGGATGATTTTTTTGATTATAATGGTTATGGTTTTCATTCAACTCGTGATGGAATCCTATTTCTTTTGAGCATGGAATATAGAGATTGGGCAATTTCTACATGTGGATCCGGGATACAAACATTATATATATGGGTGGAGTGCTAATTTTTATAAAACTAAAAAAATAAAATGGAACGTCTGGATAAAATCTTGGCGAAATCCGGTTACGGAACGCGCAAAGAAGTTAAACAATTAATCAAAGAGGGTAGAGTTGAATTAGCCGGAAAAGTTATAATTGATGCCGGCTTCAAAATTTCAGCCCAATCGATCAAACAAATTTCAGTTGATGGTAATCAAGCAGAAATTCACGATTCATTGACCTTTATGCTAAACAAACCATCGGGTTTTATCACAGCTCTATCTGATGCACGTCATGATACAATAGCTGAATTTATTCCGCAAAAATGGCAAAACAAAGGTCTCGTGCCGATTGGGCGCTTGGATAAAGATACCGAGGGATTGTTGTTATTAACGAATGACGGTCAATTGTCACATCGGATTTGTTCACCGAAATGGGGGATCGAAAAAGAATACTATCTGATAACTCAAGGTCGTCCGTTTGACCGGCAAGATATTGAAAAATTTGCTCAAGGTTTCAAAACACTTGATGGAACTGAATTCAAACCTGCTAAACTGAAATTAATCGACGGCTTTGAAGCCTATCTCACAGTATGCGAAGGGCAATATCATCAGGTAAAAAGAATGGCGAAGTCCACCGGACGTGAAGTCAAATATTTGAAACGAATTCGCATTGCCGATTTAGTACTTGATCCTGATTTACAACCGGGCGAAATCAGGATGCTGACCAAAGATGAACGCACCAGATTGTATTTGGCCTGCCGGCTTATGGATTGAAAAAGCAGCCTATCATGCAAGCTTTGTTACTTCCTGTATAAAGTAAGTACGATTTGTACTTACTTTGATATTATTGAAACTGACGATCAGTCAAATTTGATTTAACCTCATTGAACTGACTGATAATCAAGCTTGTTTTGTTCTTAGCAAAACTAATTACCGGTCAAAACTGAAATTTCTTAAAAACAAAATAATTTGTTAATAAATCTCGATTTTCCCAGTAATAAAATCGAAATATATATCAGGAGATATTCTTTGTTCATTAATTTTAGAAGCAATATTAATATAATTAAAGATTCCTAGAATATTAAATATATATCGGGGCCTGCTGGCATCAAGTTGCCAGCCCTTGTTATTGTATTTACTAACAGTGAATCCGCCAATGAAATATTCATTACCTTGTTTAAACAAAGCCACAAATTCTTCGCGTTCAAGCGCACCGTCAATTTGCATATCTTTATGTTTAGTTTCATTTAAACGAACTTCATGATCAGAAGTAAAATAGCAAGAAGTTAATCCAGCAGTGGATACCAGTTCGATCAATTCAATACCTTTAACATAGAGTTCAGGGTTAAAGAACATTTCTAAGTCATGAATAGTATAATCCACCGAATAATCATCCGAAATTATTCCATCGTTACCAATCTGTAGTGGACACGCTCTATAATATTCAGGAATATTTCTTTGAATGGTTAAATCAAATATCAAATTTGAAAAATCAGATTGAGCAGTGGCCAAATATTTGAGCGCAGCTGTTTCTTTAGATTTTTCTGTAGAACCAGGCAAGGGTACCTGATAATATGAATATGCCTCTATACGCTCCACATATGCTTGAAAATTAAAATTTTCTGCTCTGGAGGTTGTTGCATAAGTTGCCATAGCATTTTCGAAATTTAAGTCAGACAATTGCTGCACAAAATACTCACAACATTCTTCCGG
>JAAYNE010000113.1 GCA_012521015.1 Clostridiaceae bacterium
CAGATCGACCCATGGCACATGTCAGGATCCGCTTACCGCTGCTTCCTTCCGAACCTGACGGGGTTCACGAGCTGACATTGCACGGAATCCACAGTCGGCCGCAGACCAATTGTGACGATTGACGAAAATCATTATAGCAAAAATGTGGCATATTTTCATCAACCGAAAAACATTGTGATATCTATGCTATAATTGCTAGTTGTTAATTACAATTTAAAGGATAAATGATCTATCTGTTTTAACAACCGGAAAGGCTCAATGTGTATGTTAAGGAAAACGGCAAAATATTACAAGGGCTTTAGGCTTTTTGTAGTTTTAACGCCATTATTAATGATTTTAGAAGTTATTGCAGATGTAATTATTCCTACATTAATGGGTAATACAATTAATGAAGGAGTACTCACCGGTAAGATCGATTTGGTGTATAAAAATGGCATCTATATGATAATAATGGCTATCCTGGCATTTCTTTTCGGCGGACTCAGTACCTATTGCGGAGCGAAAGCGGGTCAAGGTTTGGGTAGAAATTTGCGATTGGCAGTGTTCGAAAAAATTCAGACTTTTTCATTTGCCAATTTAGATAAATTTGAAGTTTCATCATTAATTACTCGTTTGACCAATGACATTGTCGTTGTTTCTAACTTAGCCAGAATGGCACTTCGCATTTCGATCCGAGCACCATTTTTATTTCTTTTAGCGACAATCATGGCGATAAGAATCAACATGAGGTTGTCAATAGTTTTTTTAATTGCTTTACCTGTAATGATGCTAGGAATTATGCTGACAATGAAATTCGGTATACCTAAATTCAGAAAATTCCAAACGATGCTTGATCGAATAAATGCCAGAACTCAAGAAAATCTTACCGGGATCAGAGTAGTTAAAGCTTTTTGCAGAGAAGAATTTGAAAAAGAAAAATTTGCCAAACAAAATCAAGATTTGGTAAAAACAGCCTTAAATGCTTTTAATTTAATGATCTTAATCATGCCGTTCATGATGTTGGTAATGTATGCAGTTATTGTGGCCGTTCTTTGGTTCGGTGGCAATTTCATGTTGCAAGGCGGTATGCAGGCAGGAGATTTACTCAGTTTTATTATGTATGTCGGTCAAATTTTGACATCGATCATGATTCTCGCAATGGTTATGATGAATTTCTCCCGAGCCAAAACATCACTTGAAAGAATTTTCGAAGTTCTGGAAACAAAATCTGAATTTGTTGAGTCAGTCAAGCAAGGCGTATTGGAAGTTGCTAATGGTGAAATCAATTTTCACAATGTTTCATTTAAATATCCCGGCAATCCACATTTTAGTCTGCAAAATATCAATCTGAACATTCCGTCAGGCTCAACTGTGGCTCTGATCGGTTCAACCGGTTCTGCAAAATCTACTCTGGTTCACCTGATTCCGCGTTTATATGATGTTTTTGACGGTGAGATTAGTGTAGGTGGTATACCGATTAAAGATTATCGCATTTCAGCTTTACGTAATCAGGTTGCGATCGTTTTACAAGAAAACACATTATTTTCAGGTACGATCAGATCTAATATGAAATGGGGTAATCCTCAGGCTTCGGA
>JAAYNE010000114.1 GCA_012521015.1 Clostridiaceae bacterium
CCTTAACATTCTTGTTGGCTTGTTTGGTGTCATCTTGTTTCTGATCCGATGTTGTAACCTTGGAATCTCCGTCTTCGGTGTTGTTGGCAGTATTAGCTTGGCTATCAGTTGTTTTTGAATCTGAATCACTTGAGTCGTTTTTCTTCGTACAAGCAACTATATTTAATAATAAAATTAAACTAATGCTTAAAAGTATCATTCTGATTATCTTCGTTCTCTTATTCATATAAACCTCCGATATTCTTTATCGATTTCATTACTTTATAAAAAGAAATTCTCAGTTATTATGCCGTTAATATTTTTTAGATGTTTAGTGATTTTGTTGTTTTTAAAAAGTACTATTACTAATACCATGGTCTCAAATAGCGTTTCCAACTTCAATAGATATTTCGAAAAACTTGTTTAATAAATCATTAAGTTTTAATTTAGATTTCTCCTGACCACACACATCAAGCAAAATCTCGCCTTGATGCAGCATGATTAATCTGTCACCATATTCCAAGGCATAGTTCAAATTATGAGTAACCATTAAAGTTGTCAGATTCTGTTCCTGAATGATTTCAGCAGTCAGTTGCATAATCGTTTCCGCCGCTTTCGGATCCAGTGCTGCCGTATGTTCGTCTAAAATCAAATAATCAATCGGAGTGATTGTTGCCATTAACAAAGCTACGGCTTGCCGTTCTCCGCCGGAAAAGGAACCGACAACTTCATCCAATTTATTCTCTAAACCCAAACCCACTCGTTTCAATTTTTCCCGATAAAAGTCAATGCGTTGTTTTTCGACCGCTTTCGTCAAATTCCATGCTTTATTCTTATTATCTGCTAAAGATAAATTTTCCAATAAAGTCATCGAAGGACAAGTTCCTGCTGCCGGATCTTGAAATACGCGGCCCATCCTCTTATATCTGACATGTTCCGCCATATTTGTCGTATTTTCGCCGTCCATGATTATTTGACCTCGATCCGGCTTAATATTACCACAAATTAAATTAAGCATTGATGTCTTGCCGGAACCGTTACTGCCGATTATCGTCATAAATTGACCTGATGGTATCGACAAATTAAAGTCCTGAAAAATTAGATTTTCATTAACCGTTCCTGGATTGTAACATTTCATGATGTTTTGTAATTCAAGCATAATTAACCTTTTCTTTCTCGATTGTACAATAACAAAGTTGTTCAAATATTCTGAATAGAAGTTCAATCATATTGCTGTACCTGTACCTTTCCCTTTTTTCCATGTTCACTAATCAGCAGAATTATCAACAATAAAATTGCTGTAATTAATTTCAAACTGTTGGCAGATAAGCCGAGTGCAATCGCTATTGCAACAATTGCTTTGTAAATAATTGATCCGAGGACTACTTTCATTGGAAAAGACATCGATTTTATTTTTGCAAAAAGCCGAATTCCGATAATGACACTCGCCAACCCCATCACCATAGTCCCTGTGCCTTGTGAGGCTTCAAAAAATCTTTGCTGTTGGGCCAAAATTGCACCGCTTAATGCCACCAACCCGTTGGCTAGTGCAAGCCCCAGAATTTTCATGTTGCCAGGATCTTTTGCCATGGTGATAATCAGATTCTGATTATCACCGACCGAGCGTAATAATAAACCACTCTTAGTATGAAGATAGCGATTTAGAGTAATTTTGCAGAGAATTACAATTGGAATCAAAACCAGAAGCACTCTGTACGGCTTGAAACTTTCAGGTAATTGTTTCAATAAATCATTATTGAAAATCGTGGTCGCTTCAAAAATTGGTACGTTCGATTTACCTGCAATTAAAAGATTAATTGTATAAAGACCGGTCATCACAATAATCCCGGAAATCAAATCTCTGATCCCTAATTTCACATGGATAATCCCGGTAATAATTCCGGCAATTACTCCGGCAAAAAATGAAATTATCAGACTTAATACCGGATTTACTCCTGTTACAATCAATGCAACACAGACCGCAGAGCCGAGTGGGAAACTGCCGTCAACGGTCAAATCCGGTAAGTTGAGGATAACGTAAGTTATGTAAAGTCCCAATGCCATCACGGCATAAATCAGACCTTGTTCAAAAATTCCAATTAATATCGTCATTTCTCTTTGCTTTCTTTCATTTAATTTAATTTTTTATTTAATTTATTCTTGCACGTTAATTTTAATTTATTCTGAAGTTTTGATTTAAACTAAATTCGATGTTCCTATTTCAACTTATTTCAAAACACCGATTTCGCTGAAATTTTCTAAAGCACGATCCGACATTGATTGAGGAATTTCTATGCCTAATTTTTCAGCAGTTGCAGAATTTATATAAAGAAATGATTCAGAAATTGTTTCAAAATTCAGTTCATTGGCTGTTTTCTCACCACGCAAAACTTGAGCTGCCATATATCCGGTTTTTTTGCCTAAGGTTATATAGTCGACACCTTCGGAAGCCAAGCAACCTAAACTGACTTGTTCAACTTCTGAACCAAAAATCGGAATATTGGCAGCAAAAGCTTTATCCAAAATTGTCGGCAATGATTCAACTACCGTATTATCGGTCAAATTACTAAGACAATCGACCTTCGTCAAAATGTTATCAGTTGCCAAAGGAATATCCGCAGATGTCGCTATGCCGCTTGTCACAAGTTTAAAACCATATTTAGGAGCAAGTTCTTTGTAAATTTTTACTGTCGCTTCGGAATTTGCTTCGCTGGTTGTATAGAGAATACCGATCGTTTTAGCAGCAGGCATTATTTCACGTATCATCTTCAATTGTGCTTCAACCGGTAAAGCATCACTGGTTCCGGTAATATTACCGGCAGATTCTCCATTCGGTTTTGCAAGTTCTGCTGCAATCGGATCGCTAACTGCCGAATAAATTACCGGAATATTTTTATCCATTGCCGCATTGTATGCATGCATCGCTGCCGGAGTTGCCACTGCCATAATCATATCGTAATCTTTGCCGACAAAATTTTCGGCAATTTGCGATGCCACAGCCATTTCAGCTCCTGCATTTTGATAATCAATTGTCAGATTTTCGCCTTCAACAAAACCCCGTTCAGCTAATCCAATCAAGAACCCCTCACGACAGTTATCTAATGAACCGTGTTGGGCAAATTGTGAAATGCCAATTGTAAATTCTCCTTCAACAATTTCACCCGGATCAGACATTTTATCAGCTTGTGGCGACGAGTTCTTTGTGTCATTAGAGCAAGCTGCTAAGCCAAATAAGCTGACTAGCATTAAAATACTTAAGACCACTCCGATAATTCTACGAGTTCTTGTTGATCCTACTGTCTGTTTCATTGTTGTTCTCATTCTTTTTTCCTCCAAAACAAAATTTTTCTTGTTTGGACAAAAGGCATAAAAAAAGACCCTTGTCCAATAATTGGGACAAAAGTCATTACTTCTGCGGTGCCACCCAATTTCACTGATAAAATCAGTGCTCTCTCGGTACTATCATACCTTCCCCATGCTAACGGATAGGTTCCCCGTCGAGTATTACTGAGTAAATTCGAAAATCCGATTGAACTAATTCGGTTTTTACTATTTACCGTTCTCCTCGCCCTCAAAAGCCCATTCGGTTTATCCGCTTTATCTCGCTCTCAGCTTTGCGAAACTCTCTGGCCAAAGTTAAGATAAACTTACTATTCTTTCTCAAAGGTTTTGGCAATATTCAATTGTTGGTTTATTTTAATCCTATATTTTTCATATGTCAAATAAACAGGATACGCCAAAGTACATCTAATCTCTTGCCGTTGTTGTAATTTTTTGCCAGACAGCAGTAAAATTATGACCAGTTACCTACACTATATATTTGCCGCTCAGTTAATGCATGTGCCTTGCCAATATAAGAATCGATAGCCTACACGTGAATGAAGATCAAAAACAGACCAAAAATAAAAAAAGTACCAATATCCTTTAACATCAGTACTTTCAAGTTGGAGCCTGAGGCGGGAATCGAACCCGCGACCGATTCATTACGAGTGAATTGCTCTACCCCTGAGCCACTCAGGCAAACATGGTGGAGATAACAGATTGTAAAATACGATGGTTTATCTCTATCGGTACATTATTATAACGTTGATATATCAATGTTTCAAGTTTTTACTGTATCAATTAATACAAATCAGTTTCGACTAACTCTAAACTGGAATCTAAACTAAAAAACCTCCACAGCTAAAAAATACGAATTCCCCATACATTTCATTCCGCCCGTACTCTATATTATGCGACTTGAAACTTTTTTGTATGCTTTCAGGGGTTCAATAGTTCTCCTATTAACGTTCATTATCAATAATATATTCAATAGATAAGTTTTAACTTTTTTCCACTGTCTAACTAATATAAAATAAGTTATATTATAATATCTAAAGAAAGGACATATTAGAAATGATTAATTTCCCAGCTATATATATTGCAAATGGAACAGCAATTCTGTTGTTATTCGTTATTTTATTGAGTTTAAAAAGCTCACTACGTTATGGATTGTTTGAAGAAAAGATATTCTATGCGATGGTTATTTTAAACATTCTGCAATGTTTTATTGAATCAGCTAGTTTTTTTATGGATGGCAAAATAGGATATGGATATCGTACTTTGTTGTTAGTGATGAATACCACTCTATTTATTAACAGTACTATATTTGCTTATTTATGGGTAATTTATGTGGACTTTAAATTGTTTGCAGATATGAAAAGAATCAAGCGAATATACTCTTTTGTGGCTATACCTGCCGTGCTAACGATAATCGGTTGCTTAATAAACTTAGTAACACCCGTATTTTTTTTAATCGATGAATATAATGTTTATCAAAGAGCAGATTTATATATCATTCCATATACTGTGGCGCTTTTTTATGTTGCATATGGGGTCATATTAATTTATTCGTATCGTAAGAAGATACATAAGTATTTATTTTTTCCTGCTCTTGTGTTTATAACTCCCATTATAGTTGGATGTCTGTTGCAGTTCTTGTTTTATGGATACTCTCTTATGTGGATTGGCGTGGCTATAGGGATGGTTTCGCTATTCGTTAATGTTCAAAATGAGGCATCTTATGTAGATATGC
This sequence comes from Clostridiaceae bacterium, assembly GCA_012521015.1. Classification (GTDB taxonomy): domain Bacteria; phylum Bacillota; class Clostridia; order Saccharofermentanales; family DTU023; genus UBA5436. The sequence goes on from JAAYNE010000114.1 coordinate 5,054, forward strand.
TATCGGGATTATTGAACAGACAGTACTTAAATAACATATTGTTATTGCATAGTGAAAAAAGGGATCCTGCCCGTACACTTGCTGGAATCATGTTAGACATTGATGGCTTCAAAAGCATAAACGATCGATTGGGACATCTTGTAGGAGATGATGCTATTTCTAGAACAGGAAAGATATTACGTAAAGCTGTGAGCAATAAAGGAATAGCATGTAGGTTTGGTGGTGATGAGTTTGTTATATTAATGTATATAAACTCTCAGAAAGAAATTATGGATATGATAGACATGATTAAAACACAAGCAACATTGTTCAATGAATCAGAAAAGAAACCTTATAAGATAAATTTTTCAATTGGTTACAGTACATACGAAAGTAACCATGAGTCAATAGATGATTTTTTAAAGAAGATCGATACTTACATGTATGAAGACAAGAAGAGAAAGATTTGTGAAGGAATACTTCCCGACAGAAGAGATCCGCTCAATAAATGTGACTAAGTTCTGCTCTTCTGTGGGCGCTTCGTATCCGTAAATACCAAACTGGTACTTACGGTTTTATATTACTTTTTAAGTATCACTGATTTCACTTTATTTGTATTCTCTTTGTATACCCTCCAAAATGGCTACTAAAACCGTTATATAGTAATTGGCGTAACTACTATGTCAGCAAACAAGGATTAAACGCTTATATTCTGCGGAATTAATTGATAAAACAGCTAATTATTCGGAACAGCAAAACAAGAAATAATATGTTCATTTTTGAAAATTTGCTGTCTGATTAGCAGGGGTTGTTTGTCAGGATTAAAAGTAAGCATCAAATCTAGCAGCATCTAGCCACCGAATTGCAGGCTCTGCATGAAGAAAGAAAAATCCTACAAAGCAAAAATTATATGTGGTTATATCGTACAGGGAAACGCAATTTCCTCAAAAAAGCGGTTGCGGAAATTGGGTCTCAATCTCTTACTAGCAAACTATATAAAATAAGTTATAATAATGGCTAAAGAAAGGGCATATTCGAAATGATTAATTTTCCGGCGATATATATTGCAAATGGAACAGCAATTCTGTTGTTATTAGTTATTTTATTGAGTTTAAAAAGGCCACTACGTTATGGATTATTTGAAGAAAAGATATTCTATGCGATGGTTGTTTTAAATATTCTGCAATGTATTATTGAGTCGGCTGGTTTCTTTTTGAATGGCAACATGGGATATGGCTATCGTACTTTGTCGATAGTACTGAATACTATTTTATTTATTAACAGTAGTATATTTACTTATTTATGGGTAATATATGCAGACTATAAGTTGTTTACAGATATGAAAAGAATCAAGCGAATATACTCTTTTGTAGCTATACCTGCCATACTAATCATAATCGGCTACTTGATAAACTTAGTAACACCTGTGTTTTTCGTGGTTGATAAATATAATGTTTATCAAAGAACAGATTTATTCTTTATTCCATATATTGTCACATATTTTTATGTAGCTTATGGAATCATATTAATTC
>JAAYNE010000115.1 GCA_012521015.1 Clostridiaceae bacterium
GTAGGATATAAATGTTTTCTAAATAGTTTTGACCAGATTCCAGTAGCCCCATTCAAAATCTCCTTTTTAATGTAATTTTAAAGTAGTATCAATATAAATATAATAGTTAAATAAATATTAGCACAATCTTTTCTTTTATTACAGTTATTTGAAGTTACTAAAGTATTAGATGTATAGTTACTAAAGTAGTTTAGAGTAATAAGAGTTTTTTTTGCATAGAGAAAATCGTAATGTATAATATTGCTGAAAAGGGTAAAGTATGATTATAGAAAAAGATAAAGTTGCGAGGATAATTACATGACAATTAAAGCACCTAAAGGAACACGTGATGTATTGCCTGCCGAAACACCTGCTTGGCAATATGTTGAACAAAAATATCGTTCAGTATGTGCTCGTTTTAATTTTCAAGAGATCAGAATACCGACTTTCGAACAGACTGAGTTGTTTCAAAGAGGAGTTGGTGATACAACGGATATAGTTCAAAAAGAAATGTATACTTTTAATGATAAGGGCGGCAGAAGCATGACCCTAAGGCCGGAAGGTACTGCGGGAGTTGTCAGAGCTTATTTAGAAAACGGATTAAGTTCAGAACCATCTCCTCAGAAGTTATATTATATTCTGAATAATTTCCGCTATGAGAAAATGGGCAAAGGTCGTTATCGTGAATTTAATCAAATGGGGTGTGAACTTTTCGGTTCGGTAGAATCAACAGCTGATGCAGAAGTTATAAGTTTACTTTTTCTGTTTTTCCGTGAATTAGGTTTACGGGAAATAAATTTGAAAATAAACAGTATCGGTTGTCCGAAATGTCGACCTGAATATTTGGAATTGCTGAGAGATTATTTTAGATCTCATTTGAACGATTTATGCGACAATTGTCAGGATAGATTTGAACGTAATCCTATGCGAATATTGGACTGTAAGGATGATGCGGAAAATGCAATCGTAAAAAATGCACCTTTACAAATTGATCATCTTTGTCCTGAATGCCAAGAGCATTTTGACAATTTATGTAACGAATTGGATAATTTAGGTTTTGCATATGAGATTGATGGTCACATTGTGCGTGGCTTAGATTATTATACGCGAACCGTTTTTGAGTTTGTATCAAATAACGTAGGTACACAAGGTACTATTTGTGGTGGCGGCAGGTATGACGGCTTAATTGAAGAGCTAGGCGGACAAGCAACGCCTGCAGTAGGTTTTGCTTTAGGAGTTGAGAGATTATTGATGGAATTGAATAGCCAGAGTGTTAAATTGCCATCGGTAGTCGGTCCTGATATTTACCTTGTGTCTTTTCCCGATACGGTTAATCAAGCAGCTAAAATTTGTTTTGATTTGCGTACTTTAAATATTACAGCAGAAAGCAACGTAACTGCTCGAAGTTTTAAAGCTCAAATGAAATATGCCGATCGAATCGGAGCAAAATATATTGTAGTTTTAGGCGAAGATGAATTAAAATCTAAAATGGTAAAACTGAAAAGAATGTCAGACAGTAGAGAAATCAAATTGAGGTTAGCGGATTTGGCAAACTACATCAAAGAAAATTAATATATTTTTTAAAATAGAGGATAGCATACATGAATACAATTGAAGGTATGAAACGCAGCTGCTTAGTGACGGAATTTACATCTGAACAACAAGGTTCAGAATTAACACTGATGGGATGGTGCCATAGGCAAAGAGACATTGGCAATTTGGTCTTTATAACACTTCGTGATCGCAGCGGTGAATTACAATTGGTGATTGACGATCAAAGTCCGGTAGAAACTCTGGAAATTGCCCGCCAAGTGAGAAGCGAATTTGTTTTAGCTTGTAAAGGAATTTTGCGCAAAAGACAAGATATTAATCCTGATATGCCGACCGGCGAATGGGAATTACATGTTCAGGAACTAAGAATTTTATCCAAAGCAAAAACGCCGCCTTTTTACATTGAAGAGAATATAGATACAGGAGAAGCTTTAAGACTTGAGCATCGTTATTTGGATTTACGCAGACCGGATCTGCAAAAGAAAATAATTAAAAGACATCAAATTACGAAATGGACGCGTGATTTCTTCGAAGAAGCAGGTTTTATCGAAATCGAAACGCCTATGTTGATCAAGAGTACGCCTGAAGGGGCAAGAGATTATCTGGTACCTTCGCGAGTTTTTCCGGGTAAGTTTTTTGCTTTGCCACAATCACCGCAGCTTTATAAGCAACTGTTGATGCTTAGTGGTTATGATCGTTATATGCAAATAGCAAAATGTTTCAGAGATGAAGATTTACGTGCTGACAGACAACCGGAGTTTACGCAAATCGACTTGGAAATGTCATTTGTTCAAGCTGAAGATATAATGGAAATTATTGAGAAATATCTGATTTTCTTATGGGATAAAAGCGAAGGCTACCAAATAAATTTACCAATACCGCGGCTGACCTATACCGAAGCCTTAAGAAGATTCGGTTTAGATAATCCTGACCTTCGTTTTGCAATGGAATTACATGATGTTTCAGAATTGGCAGCTCAAACTGATTTTCGAGTATTTCAAGGAGCAATTGAAGCTGGCGGTTCCGTGCAATTAATAGTTGTACCACAAGGTTCAAGTATGACTCGCCGAGAAATTGGCAGCTTGACCGATTATGTAAAAGGTTATCAAGCAAAAGGCTTGGCTTGGTTAGCTTTGGATGTAGAGCCTCGCGGTTCTTTTCTGAAATTTGTCGATCAGGCATGGATTGAACAGGTCAAAGCTCAAGTTGCGGCTGAAGCGGGAGACTTATTATTAATTGTTGCTGATCAAACGGCTGTAGTATATGATGCTTTAGGTCATTTACGAGAAGAAGTTGCCAAAAGACTGAATTTGATTGATGAAAGTAAATGGAGCTTTGTCTGGATTACGGAATTTCCGATGTTTGAATATAATGAGGAAGAAGCTCGTTATGTAGCGGTGCATCATCCTTTCACTTCACCAATGGATGAAGATTTACATTTATTGGACACAAACCCTGAACAATGTCGAGCTAAAGCATATGACATTGTACTTAACGGCAATGAAATTGGTGGCGGAAGTATTAGGATTCATGACGGACATTTGCAAAATAAAGTTTTTGATTTACTCGGATTGTCTAAAGAAGAGAGTGCAGAACGTTTCGGTTTCTTATTGAAAGCTTTTCAATACGGTGTTCCACCACATGGAGGATTAGCATTCGGCCTGGATCGCTTAGTAATGTTATTGACTGGCAGTACAAGTATTCGTGATGTAATAGCTTTTCCCAAAGTGCAAAATTCATCTTGCTTAATGAGTAATGCTCCGAGTCCGGTTGCAGAAGATCAATTGGCAGAATTGGGCATTGAATTGACGAATTCTTGAAAAGGCGAGTTGTAAAAGAAGATTTGACTAACGATAGTACGAATACTAGAACTATAGATACTAACCAGAGGGATTTACTTGTGAAAAAACATTCGAAAAAAGAATATGAAAAACCTGACGAGAAATATGATGATAAATCGCGCAAAAATTCGGGTTCAGATAGACTATTACAATTTTTAGATTGGCTAAAAACTTTTCTGCTTGTCGTATTAATTGGTTTGTTCATAACATTATTTATTATGCAACGCAATACGGTTTCAGGTCCTTCAATGGAACCGACTTTGCATGATAAAGATCAAATTATTGTAGAAAAAATTAGTAAGTACTTTGGCATCAATCGCGGTGATATTATTACAATTAATGAAAAGAATGCCGGACATCCTGATAATTTATTGATAAAAAGGGTTATCGGTTTGCCCGGTGAAAAAATCGAGCTGAAAGATGGGAAGGTATTTATCAATGATCAAGTGTTGCAAGAGGATTATTTGGCCCAAGATGTAGAAACGCAACCCGATCCGACACAAAATGAACATGTTGTGACCTTAGGCGAGAACGAGTATTATGTTTTAGGCGATAATAGACTTGTAAGCAAAGATAGTCGACGCATCGGACCTGTTCATAAGGATCAAATTATAGGAAAACTTTTAATCAGATTTTATCCTTTTAATAGTATAGGTAAGCCTAAATAAAAATTCCCAATGGAGGTATCATGTCACGGATTCGGCAAGAAAATGTTCGGAATTTTTGTATTATAGCCCATATTGATCACGGCAAATCAACTTTAGCTGATTGTTTAATTCAAGAAACCGGTACGCTGACCTCGCGTGAAATGCAAGATCAGGTTTTAGACAATATGGATTTGGAAAAAGAACGAGGAATCACAATAAAAGCACGTGCAATCAGAATGGAATATAAGCATTCTGACGGTGAAACTTATATCTTGAATTTAATTGATACTCCGGGACATGTTGACTTTAATTATGAAGTTTCACGAACTCTGGAAGCTTGTGACGGTGCTATTCTTGTTGTAGATGCGGCTCAAGGTATTGAAGCTCAAACTTTGGCAAATGTCTATTTGGCATTAGAAGCGGATTTAGAAATAATGCCGGTAATTAATAAGATTGATTTGCCTTCTGCCAGACCGGAAGAAGTAGCGAAAGAAGTTGAGGATATTATTGGTATAGAAGCCCAAGGTGCACCGAGGATTTCTGCCAAAAACCACATAAATATTCAAGCAGTGTTGGATCAGATTATCGAACGGTTACCTGCACCCCAAGGCGATTTAACCAAACCTCTGCAAGCTTTGATTTTTGATTCGGAATATGACACGTATAAAGGTATTATTGCTCACATTAATGTTAAACAAGGCTCAGTCAAAGTCGGTGATCAGATTATGATGATGAATACCCGAACGTCATTTGAAGTGACGGAATTAGGTTATTTCAGGGCTAATAGCGGTACCTCGGTTAAAGAACTGGTTGTAGGAGATGTTGGCTATCTTGTAGCAAGTATCAAAAATGTCAAAGACACCAGAGTTGGTGATACGATAACTTTAAAAAACAACCCTGCTACTAAACCTTTGCCGGGGTATAAGCCGGTGCAGCAAATGGTGTTTTGTGGTTTGTATCCGGTAGATGGAGCGGATTATAATAATTTACGCGATGCTTTGGAAAAAGTGCAGCTTAATGATGCTGCTCTGTCTTTTGAACCGGAAACTTCTGCCGCTTTAGGTTTCGGTTTCCGTTGCGGATTTCTTGGATTGCTTCATTATGAGATTATTCAGGAAAGAATTGAACGGGAATTTGAACTTGATATAATTTCAACCGCTCCATCTGTAGTTTTCAAATTACATTTAACTGACGGTTCAATTATCAAGTTAGACAATCCGACCAATATGCCGGCAGCTGAAGAAATAGAATTTATAGAAGAGCCAATTGTCAATGTTTCGATTGTCATGCCGGATGAATATATCGGTAATATTATGGATTTATGCCAAGAGCGTCGCGGAATTTATCAAACGATGGAATATCTGGAAACTACACGAGTAAATTTACACTATGAAATGCCGTTAAATGAAATAATCTATGATTTCTTTGATGCACTTAAATCAAGGAGTAGAGGCTATGCTTCTCTGGATTATGAGTTGAAAGGTTATAAAAGTTCTCAATTGGTCAAGCTGGATATTCTGATTAACGGTGAAATAGTTGATGCTTTATCGTTTATCATTCATAAAGATAAAGCGTATGCTAGAGGTCGTCGGATGGTAGAAAAGTTAAAAGAAGAAATTCCACGCCAGCAATTTGAAATACCGCTTCAGGCAGCTATCGGCGGCAAGATCATTGCACGGGAGACGATCAGAGCATACCGCAAGGATGTTACAGCCAAATGTTATGGCGGTGATATTTCCCGTAAACGGAAATTACTGGAAAAACAAAAAGAAGGTAAAAAACGGATGCGCCAAGTTGGTAGTGTAGAGATACCACAAGAAGCATTTATGAGCGTACTGAAACTTGATGAATAAGGATTGCGAGTCCTAATAAACGATATAAAAAGGAATAAAAATGTATACTTTTGTCGATAATGTAACGGAAATTGAATTTAATGAATTTGCCGGCAATCATGAAAATACGCACCTGCTTCAGTCTTATCAATGGGCACAAGTTAAAAGCACTTATAAACCATTGTATGTTGGTGTTAAAGAAGATGATAAACTTGTTGCAACTGCTTTGATTTTAATTCGTTCATTACCTCTAGGACAAAAATTTGCTTATATACCCAGAGGACCGCTGATTGATTTCACCAATCTGGAATTACTGAAATTTTTTAGTGATAATCTCAAGAAAATAGCTAAAGCCAATGGTTGTTTTATGATTAGAATTGATCCCGGCATTGCATATAAAGTTTATAAGGTTGAAGCAAAAGATAATTCCGAAGTGATGGAATACGGACAAAATGTTATAGAAATCTTAAAAAATAATGGATATATTCATCGGGGACTACCGCTTAAAATGCATGATTCGTTTCAACCACGTTTTGTTGCTATAGTCAGCTTGGACGATAACACCTTAAATAATTATCAAACCAGATTGAAAAGTTCATTGCGCAGAATCCAAAAAAGAGGTACGAAAATTGAATCGGGTACTTATCAATTTTTAGATGAAATGTCTTCAATGATTAAGCTGACCGAATCACGCAAAAATGTGAGCTTAAGAAATAGAGAGTATTTCAAACAATTATTAGATGCTTACCCTGAGACTGCAGAAATATATATTGCTTATTTAACCCCGAAGAAAAACATTGAAGTATTCACAAAAGAAATAAACAGCTTAACAACAGAAGTTGATAAAATAAAAGATAAATCTCCCAAAAAAGCACATCGACTTAACGAGCAAATTAATTCATTAAAATCGCTAGTTGAAGAATTGGAGGATGTAAAAGATGAAGAAAAAGCAATTATCGGTTCTATGCTCAAGATTGATTTTGGTCATACTGTTAATCTTTTATATGCCGGCAATGATGTTAAATTCTCAAAATTTTCTCCACAAGAATTTATTTATGACTATATCATCAGAGAGTCTATTGTAAAAGGATATAAATATGCTGATATGGGAGGTGTAGAGGGTAGTCTTGACGACGGTCTTACATTTTTTAAAGCAAAATTTAGTCCTAATATAGTTGAATATATCGGTGAATTTGATATGCCTTTATCGCTTAAATATAAATTATTTAATTTTGCCTGGAAAATGCGACTAAAGCTGAGAAATAGATAATTTATTAAAAAATAAGGATTAATTGAAGCTAATGTGCAGAGTTCAGAATACTGAGGTTGAAATATGAATCAACTTTACTAAAATTATGGTTTTTAGTATACTGACTTGGCAAAATTGTTGAGAAATGAATATGCGGATGTGGTGGAATTGGCAGACACGCTGGATTTAGGTTCCAGTGCGAAAGCATGCAGGTTCGATCCCTGTCATCCGCACCAATTCTATCCATATTCAGATTTTAAGGAGAGAAAATGCGAAAACTTTGTGATTTCTTAGCAATGACAAAATTATTTGCCGGTCTTAATCATAAGGTATATGGTGACTATTGCGAGCAAACGAATATCCACATGTATTGGAAAGGTGAATTCATAGCGCGTGAAGGTGATGCTTCTTCAGGTGTCGGTATTGTACTTGAAGGTCAAGTAGCCAAGCAAAAGTACTCTTCTGATGGCGAATTTTCTACTTTGGATCTACTAGAGGCCGGAGATACTTTCGGTGAAGACTTTATTTTTTGCACTGATAACAGATTTAATTTTAGTTTAGAAGCGATTTCCGCAGTTAAAGTGGTTTACGTCAGACGAGAAGACTTATTCGAAATGATCAATCGATCACCTCAAATGTTGAGTAATTTACTCAAATTACTTTCTAATCATATCAAAGAACAAAACAAGAGAATTTATACTCTATCACAGAGAACTTTGAGACAAAAAATATCCGCGTATTTATTAGAGTTGCTCGATCAGCAATTAATTGAGGAAAATGTAACTTTAGAGGAAGCTTCAGCAATTGTTTCAACCCAAGCAGTTGAATTGCCTGCTTCTAAAGAAGTTGTATCGCGCTTGTTAGCAATGCCGAGACCGTCGTTTTCGCGTGAATTAATTTCAATGGAAAAAGATGGCTTGATCAAAGTTAGCGGCAGAGTTATTTGGCTGATGGATTTAGCAGGTCTGGAAAATGGCATTATCGATGATTTTGCTTCCTAATTATTTATATCATTTTTCTTGTTGAATTTTAGCTTTAAAGGAGGGTAATTCATGAGCCAATTATCTGATATTGAAATTGCTCGAAATGCGAAATTGCAGCCAATTCAAGAAATTGCTAAGGAAGCAGGAATCGCTGAAAAAAATCTTGAAATATACGGTAGATATAAGGCGAAAGTTAATCTTTCTGCTTTGAAATCGGACTATTCCCGTAATAAATTAGTTTTGGTAACAGCAATTTCTCCTACTTCGGCCGGTGAAGGAAAAACGACAACGACAGTCGGTTTAGGTGATGCATTACGTCTAAGAAATAAGAATGCGGCAATTGCTTTACGAGAGCCTTCTTTGGGACCTGTATTCGGTATAAAGGGCGGTGCGGCCGGCGGCGGTTATGCTCAGGCCTTACCAATGGATGATCTGAATTTACATTTCACCGGCGATTTACATGCTATAAGTACAGCGAATAATTTGCTGGCAGCTATGCTTGATAATCATATACATCAAGGTAATTCATTAAATATCGATATGCGCCGTATTGTATGGAAACGCTGTGTCGATATGAATGATCGCCAATTGCGCAATATTGTTGACGGACTTGGCCATAAAACAGACGGCGTTCCGCGACAGGACGGATTTGACATTACTGCAGCTTCGGAAGTCATGGCTGTTTTTTGTCTGGCAAATTCGATTGCCGATTTGAAAAAACGTCTCAAGCGCATGATCGTAGCTTATGATTATTCAGGTGAGGCGGTAACTGCAGGTGATTTGAAAGCTGAAGGTGCAATGACGGTTTTGCTGAAAGATGCAATTAAACCCAATTTGATTCAAACAATTGAGGGTACTCCAACTTATGTACATGGTGGACCTTTCGCCAATATTGCTCATGGCTGTAATAGTATCTTAGCCACGAAAATGGCATTGTGTCATCATGAATATACGATTACCGAAGCCGGCTTCGGGTCGGATCTCGGGGCAGAAAAATTTCTTGATATTAAATGCAGAGAAAATCAACTCAAACCAGATGCAGTTGTGCTTGTTACAACGGTGAGAGCGCTTAAAAAACACGGTGGAGTTAATAATTCCGAATTAAATAGAGAAAATTTAACTGCCTTGAAGCAAGGAATGCCTAATCTCTTACGCCATATTTCTGTTTTACAAAATGTTTTCAAATCAAAAGTTGTTGTTGCAATCAATCGTTTTCCGTCTGATACTGAAGCTGAATTAGAGGCTATCAAATCTGCCTGTGATGCGAAAAATGTCCAAGCTTGCTTATCTGAAGTCTGGTCAAAAGGTGGAGCAGGCGGTTTGGCATTGGCTGATGCAGTGATTAGACTTTGCGCAACTGAAAGTGAATTGGAATTTGCTTATGAATTAAATCAAGGTATCAAAGAAAAAATCACCGAGCTTGCCCGAAATGTTTATCATGCAGAAGGAGTTGATTTTACAAATCAGGCGGCAAAAAAGATAACCGAAGCGGAACAAGCAGGTTATCGTGATTTGCCGATTTGCATGGCAAAGACGCAATACTCATTTTCTGATGATGCTTCATTGTTAGCTGCACCGGAAAATTTCAGAATAACCGTAAGAGATATCCGAATTTCAGCGGGCGCGGGTTTCATCGTAGCTTTGACTGGCACGATCATGACAATGCCCGGTCTACCCAAAATACCGGCAGCAGAAAATATTGACATTGATGAGCGAGAAATTATCAAAGGCTTAATGTAGATAATGGTCATAAATTTTTGAAAATATTTGTGCATAACTTACAAATGTAATATAATTGCTATAAACTTGTTAGTCCTTTGATATAGTCGACCAAAAGTCTATGAGCATATTTAAGGTAAAATTAATAATGATAATCAGGAAGGTAGAGCATGGAAGAGATTAAAAAATGTATAGAAGAAGCATCACATTTTCTTGATGCGACTATGGGTGCGACAAATAAAGACGGATTGATCTTTGCCGCTACCGATGAATCGTTGTTGGGGAATCTGGATAGTTCGGTTAAAGCTTTTGTAATATCCTCTGATAACAAAACTGTTGCCGGTGGCAATACCTATATTAAGTTGAATCATGAGCAAAAGTTAGTCGCAATTGCTTTTATCAAGGGTACAGATGTTGTTTCAGCCAATTATCTTGAGCTATTGGCAGGCTGGATCGGATCTGCACTAAAAGAAAAAAATACGGAAGAAGAAAGTGAAGGATTTTTGAAAAATGTTTTGTTGGAGAATGAATTGCCAGGCGATATTCCTCTCAAAGCACGTGAGTACAGAATTTCTTACACGCATCCACGACAAGCTTTATTGATTAATTTTAAGGAAAATTTTGACTTACAGGTTAAATCAGCCTTGAACTTGATTTTGGAATCTGATTTAGAGCATCGCATTTTACCTATGGATGAGAAGAATCTGGTGATCCTTTTAGATTTAGGAAAATATGCCGAGTTATTGGAACATAATGATTCTGAAGAAGTTACTGCTGAAGTTGAAGAAAAGATAAATGAAATAGATTATTTACCGATCAAAATTTATAATGGACTAAATGAGAACATAGAAAAACTTAGACTACATATTGGTGTTGGTATGCCGACTGAAACATTGAAAGATATTTCAAGATCTTACCGTGAAGCATCATTAGCGTTAACTGTAGGCAAAATTTTCGAAAGTGATCAGAAGATCATGCGCTACAATAAGTTGGGTTTAGGTCGCTTGATTTATCAATTACCGCCTACTTTGTGTCAAATGTTCCTTTCGGAAGTCTTTGAACCGGGAACATATGAACAATTGGATCCGGAAACGTTGTTGACAATTGACAAGTTTTTTGATAACAGCTTAAACGGTTCTGAAACTTCCAGACAACTATTTGTTCATCGTAATACTTTAGTTTATCGTCTGGATAAAGTGGAAAAAATTACCGGTTTGGATCTCAGATCTTTTGATGATGCTGTATTATTTAAACTTGCCTCAATGGTCAGAAAATATCTTGAATCTCTTAAACTAGATGGGACCTTCAACCCTGTGGATAGTAAATGGTAAAAGATTGGAGCAAATTCTCTTGATTGAGTTTAGGAATACCGAAAAAGTTTACCCGAACGGTGCAAAGGCGCTGACAGATATAAATTTTAGAATAGAATCCGGAGAATTCGTATTCTGTATCGGTGAAAGTGGTGCCGGAAAGTCCACTTTGATCAGATTAATAACCTGTGAAGAAAAACCTAGCAAAGGAACCGTAATTCTTGATAATTATGAACTGAGTCGTTTGCAAAAACGGCTCATTCCTAATTTGCGCAGTAAAATTGGCATGATTTACCAAGACTTTCGTTTAATTGAATCTAAGACTGTTTTTGAAAATGTAGCTTTTGCGATGGAAATCATGGGAGCTTCAAAAGCGCAAATAAAACGTAGAGTATCAATGGTTTTAAGTGTCGTCGGCTTGCGCGATAAAGCAGATCATTGTCCGTCTGAATTGTCAGGTGGTGAAGCTCAAAGAGTTGGCGTAGCGCGGGCAATGATTAATAATCCGGGCTTGATTTTAGCTGATGAGCCTACGGGAAATCTGGATCCTGCTAACGGCGAAGCAATTTTAGCTTTGTTGGAAGAAATTAATCGGGCGGGTACGACAGTTATTTGTTGTACGCATGATGCAAGTTTAGTTAATTTAATGCAGAAACGGGTTATCGAATTGGATCACGGACGTCTGATACGTGATGAGCAATGTGGTACGTACACCGATTTTCCGGAAAAAGAATTGAGCTTCGAACGTTCTGATGCGGATATTGCTGAAATGGATGAAGCTATATATGAAAATATGCATTATGAACATAAAAGAAGAGAGGCCAAGAGAGCGAAACAATCAGCTGAGATTAAATCAATGCTGGATGAAGATAGCAGAAAAAGAAGAAATCGCCTTTCCTTAGCGGAACGCATTGCAAAAATGCGGATGTTGGCTGAAAACATTGAACCCAATAATCCTGAGAACAAAATTAATATTTAGTGGTATCTACGGATCTTGCCGGTTAGAAAAGAGCGATATTCATGAAAAGCAGAAGATTTTTATATGCTATCAGAGACGGGTTTATCAATTTAAAACGTCATCCCTTAGTTTTAATTGCATCAATTACAACTATGATGTTGCTATTGTTGATGGGTAGTTCTTTTGGTGCTTTTGCAATCAATTTAAGAAATCTCGTAGAAGTTGCCGGGCAAAAGCCGCCGATAGAGATAATGTTTAAGACAGGCACTATAACGGCTGATGTAGAAAATTTCGATAAATTATTAGAAGAAAATCCTAATGTTATTTTTCATAAACTGAATACCCCGCAAGAAAACTATGAAATTTTTATTGATAGTCTTGGCAAAGAAGAATTATTTAAAGACTTTGATTATACGAAGAGAATACCTTATACGATCAACATAAGACTGGCTGATCCTGCATTAGGCGAGGAATTCCGTAATTGGAGTATGCAAAATCCCAATATAAAAAATGTATATATGGAAGATGAATTGATGAAAATGCTAAATCAACTATTACATGGGGTTACAACGGTCAGCATAGTTGTTTTATTGGTCTTGGCTTTAATCACGGTCTTTATTATTTCGAATATGATTAGAATAGCTGCTTTGGCAAGAGCACATGAAATTAATATTATGAAATTTATCGGTGCGACCAATGCGTATATCCGAATTCCTTTTATTATTCAGGGTATGGTGGTAGGATTTGCAGGGTCCGCGTTGTCCTCCCTAATTTTTGGATTTGGTTATAATGCGATTTATCGCCATTTTGGTCAAGATATTTTGAATAGAGCTGATTTTGCTTTAATATCGCCGAATCAAATATTACCTATAATTATTTTAATTAGTATAGTTGTAGGACTATTAATAGGAGCGATTTTTAGCGGTCTGGCAATTAGAAGACATGTTGATGTTTAAGGAAAGACAACTATGAGATGTGCTAAATATAAGAACAATAAAAATAAAAAATGTCTAATCAGTGTCAGTTTGATTTGTTTGGTTATTTTTAGTTTGCTGATCATTAATTTTAGTGGTACTTCAGTTAAAGCGGATGAGTTGGTTGAGGTTCAAAATCAAATTGATAGTTTGCTTGCTCAAAAAGAGGATGTTGCTTATCAACGTTCTCTGGTTGAAGCGGATTTATATGATTTGCAAAACCTGCAGACAACTTCGGAAGAAAGTTTAGCTTGGCTAAATGAACGCAACGCTGAACAACAAGAAGTTTATACCGCACTTAAAGAAAAGCAGGATTCAATTTTGATGATTCAGGCTTCTTATTTGGAAAATCTTGATATTACTAAACAAAATTTTGATACAAAAGTCGAACAATATGGCGACAGAATTGAAACGATGTTTGGAATGCAAAACAAGTCAATCTTTGAGCTGTTTTTAGAATCGGATAGTCTAGAAGGTTTTTTCACATCTGTAAAGTTTATGCGTATTATCACAGATGAAGATGAAGCCGCGTTGGAGGATCTGGAAGAATCTCAAAACAATTTGGCACAATTGACCCAAGCCACTCAAGTAAAAATAGATGCCAATAATCAGGAACTAGAAGAAATCAATGAAATTCTAACTGGAATTGAAGCTGATATTAATTATCAAGTTGACGAAATTGCAATATTGAATACTTCAATATCAGATTTGGAAGGTCAAATCGATACATTTGCAGTAAGCGAAAATGAAATTCAATGGGCTTTAGCAGAAGCTGAAGCTAATTTGACCCAAATTGAATCACAACGTGAAGCAGAGCGTCTCGCCGCCGAAGAAGCAGCTGCATTGGCAGCTCAACAAGCAGAGGCACAAGCTATACAACAATCTCCGGCAGCTGCACCGGCTGAAGTTGTTCTAAGCGATACACAATCTGTAATCGATGGTCCTGTGGAAGGATCTCAGGCTGTTGAAGAACCTGCATTTGCTGAACTTCCTGTGGTTGAAGAACCCGAACCACCGGCAGTCGAAGAACCGGTTTATAATGGCGGTGGTTTAGCTTGGCCGGTTCCGAGTTCATATATGATAACCTCTTATTTCGGTTATCGTACTTTTGGCGGATATTCCGATTTTCATACAGGAACGGATATTGGTGCACCAACCGGGACACCTGTGGTTGCTGTGGCATCCGGAACAGTAACCTATGCTGGTTGGATGGATGTTGGTGGCAATACGGTGATTATCGACCATGGTAACGGGATGACAACCTTGTATTGCCATTTGAGTGATTTCGCATGTAGTGTCGGCCAAACTGTATCAACCGGACAAACTATATGTTATATTGGTTCAACCGGATTTTCGACAGGTCCTCATTTGCATTATGAAATTAGAGTCAATGGTGTCTTTATAGATCCGTTAACTTATTATTAAAATTCATAACCCAAAATATTTTCAATAATATATAATATACCTTGTTATGAATTATTAAATGCAATGTATTTCAACAAGGAGTTTTAGGATGCAACAATATCAACATAATATAAACTTAAATCAGCCTGATCATTGGCAACAACCGAATGTATATCAGCCTGATCAAATCCGGGATAAAAAGGTGAAAAGTAACTTCTGGGGCTATTTTTTAACCGCGATAATTTCCGCCATTCTAACTGTTGCAATGGTTTTGGGTATATTGATAAGTTTTAAAGGCGAAGAATTGTTTTCCAATGCGCAGGTGAATAAAGGATTTTCCTCGGAAAGATCTCAGATTATCAATATAAAAGAAAATGAAGATGGAAGTGATGAATTAAGTCTGATATTTAAAAGTACTCCTACCAATAAAAAGTCATTAGAAAAGTTAGAAACTATTTTCAACATTTTACAAAATGATTATTATGAAGAATTATCGGAAAGCCAATTGATTGATGCCATGGCTATCGGCATGGTGGATCAATTGGAGAGTCCTTATACTTTCTACATGACACCTGAATATGTAAAAGAGATGGAAGATACAATGTCCGGTGAATATAGCGGAATCGGAGCTATTGTGGAACAAGTAGGCACGTCATATCAGATCAGTGATATTATCGAAGATTCTCCTGCTGAAAAAAACGGCTTGATGATCAATGATGTTTTCGTATCGGTGGATGGCAAAGATGCTTCCGAATTTGAGGATGTTTCGATGTTGGCACTTAACATCCGCGGTGAGCAGGGAACAAAAGTTGTTATAGAAATCTATCGTGCTTCCGACAATAAAAATTATGAATTTGAAATCACGCGAGCAAATATTACCAACGCTAATATTCGTTCTGAAATGTTAACTGATGATATCGGTTATGTAAGAATTGTAGAATTCAATGAAGGCGTGGGTTATAATTTCGTTACAGCTATGAATAATTTACAAGATCAAGGCGCAAAAAACATTGTCTTTGATTTAAGAAATAATGGTGGCGGTTACGTAAATGAAGTTTTATATATGCTTGATTATTTGTTGCCGGAAGGTGAACTGATTACTGAAATAGGTCGAAGGAGTGGTAAAGAATTTGAAATTACCGAATCTTCAGATGCGGAAATGGGTGTCCCGGCAGACATGAAATATGCCTGTATTATGAATAATAATTCCGCATCGGCAAGTGAATTATTTGCTGGTTGTTTGCGTGACTGGAACAAAGCTGAACTTGTTGGAGAAACTTCATTTGGGAAAGGTGTCGGTACGATTACTCAGTATTTAGAAGACGGGTCGGCAGTCCAAATTACCAATTTTTATTATAATTTACCCTCAGGTACAAATGTAGATGGCGAAGGTTTGATTCCAGATTATGAAGTCGAATTGCCGGAAGATGTAAGAAATATGATCATATCCCGGATTGATTCAGAAGATGACACTCAATTGCAAAAGGCAATTGAAATTTTAAAATAATTTTTATAAGGAAGTCAGATGGCAGAACAAAAGACCAATCATATCAATCATTTCAAAGACGATTATCTGGTACAAGCTACAGCTAAACATAGCTTACTACGTTGTTTAGCTGTTCGTACAACGGATTTGGTTAAACAAGCTAGAAATATTCACGATTTATCCCCCATTTCGTGTGTTGCATTAGGTCGTTTGATGAGTGGGGCATTACTTATGGCAACTGATTTGAAAAACAAACAGGATCGTTTGACCTTAATTATCAAATCCGATGGAGACATCTCAAATTTGACTACGATTGCAACTTTGAATGGCAAAGTACGTGGTTATATAACTGATCCGCGCGCAATATCGCATTATAAATCGGCCGGTAAATTGGATTTAGCTCAATCTGTGGGTAAAGGTAATTTAACTGTCATTAAAAATTTAGGTTTAAAAGAACCGTATATCGGCAGCGTTGAATTAGTCAGCGGTGAGATTGCTGAAGATTTGGCATCTTATTATTTTTATTCAGAACAAATTCCAACGGTTATTTTTTTGGGTGTCAGACTTAATCAACAAGGAGTTGCAGCAGCCGGAGGAATGATGATCCAAGCATTACCCGGCATCGATGATCAAACACTTAATTGGTTGGAAAATCGATGCTTAGGCTTTCCTGAATTGTCCGAATTACTGGCAGAAGGTATAAGTCCGCATCAATTACTTGATCTGTTATTGGGTGTCGATGCTGACTTGGAGTATTTAGCAGAAAGTCCGGTTGAATATTATTGTGAATGCAATCGCGATCGGATGAACCGTAATCTTTTACTTTTAGGTAATGAGGAACTGACTGAATTAAGTGAAGATTCAGATGGTATAACTTTGCACTGTCACTTCTGTGCGGCAGACTATCATTATACCCAAGCAGAGGTGAAACAATTAGCCAAAACAGCGATTATATTAAGATAAATGTATTATGCAGTTTAAATCATTAGATAAAATTTTTGTTTTATAGGGAGAAATTATGAAAGAGTTAAAGCAGGAAATAGTATTAACAGGAGACCGACCGACCGGACGTTTGCATATTGGTCATTATGTAGGATCTATTAAACAACGTTTGCGTTTGCAAGATGAATATGCCGTGAATTATTTAATGATAGCCGATTTACAGGCACTAACCGATAATGCGTACGATGTGGAAAAAGTTCGGGAAAGCGTAATTGAAGTTCTTTATGATTATTTAGGTTGTGGTATTGATCCTGAAAAAACCACAATCTTTATTCAATCGTTGATTCCTGAATTAACCGAATTTACAACTCTTTATATGAACTTTGTAACTCTTGCCAGATTGTTGCGTAATCCGACCGTAAAAAGTGAAATGCAATTACGTGAATTCGACAATGCTGTACCGATTGGCTTTCTCAATTATCCGGTAAGCCAAGCTGCCGATATTACGGCATTTAATGCAACTTTGGTTCCGGTCGGTGACGATCAGTTACCGATGCTCGAACAGACGAATGAAATTGTCAGACATATTAATTTTCATTTTAATACT
Organism: Clostridiaceae bacterium; assembly: GCA_012521015.1. Taxonomy (GTDB): domain Bacteria; phylum Bacillota; class Clostridia; order Saccharofermentanales; family DTU023; genus UBA5436. Next base: position 17,483 of record JAAYNE010000115.1, read on the forward strand.
GATGTCTTAAAAGAATGCAAACCAATTCTTTCGAAGATTACCAGACTGCCGGGAACTGACGGCAATGCAAAAATGAGCAAATCACTCAATAATTGTATCTATCTATCCGATGAAGCTGAAACTGTCAGCAAAAAAATCAGAGGCATGTATACCGATCCGAATCACCTGAGGGTTGAAGACCCTGGTACGGTCGAAGGTAATCCCGTATTTACTTATCTTGATGCTTTTGATCCGGACAAAGCGGAACTGGAAGAATGGAAAGCACATTATCGTCGCGGCGGCTTAGGTGATGTCAAGGTAAAACGTCGTTTAGAAAAGGTGTTACAAGCTGAACTTGAACCGATCAGAGAACGCAGAGCTCAATTTGAAGGCAAACCGGATCAAGCAATCGAACTGTTGATCGAATCAAGTAAAAAAGTTCGTAAAGTAGCTCAAGAAAATCTCCTGAAACTAAAAACAGTTTTGGGTATCAATTACGAAGTCTGATTTACCATAAATACACACAGAACATTTATAGTAGTTAACAATTCATAAGTTTCAGTCCTTGCTCGCCGAGTCGAGCTCGATGACTCGCTGCGGACTTGGAGAATTATGAATTGCTAAATATCTATTTATGTCTGCTTAACAAAAAATATTTTGTAAAAGGCTTGCATCAATAAATTAGATGTTATATACTCTTAATCGCGTCAAAAATTCAGGATGAATATATTTTGACGTGAATTAGCGAAGAAGTTTGAGATTGCCGTGTTTACCGCTGCGGTATTCACGGGTAACTTAGACCGAGCAGTTCGAACAAAGAGTCGAACGTCACATCTATTTCGCAGCATAGCCGGGAAGGTCGCCCAGCACATGCGTTGCATACGAAGTGTCTGGGTTTTATCATGATAGGATATGAAACGCCCGGAGGAGTTGTTAAGAAATAGATGTTGGGAGCAGCACTTAGGAGGTTTTATCAATGGCTGTAAATCAAAAAATCAGAATTCGCCTCAA
>JAAYNE010000116.1 GCA_012521015.1 Clostridiaceae bacterium
AACAGGAAGGTAAGCGGAGTATTAGTAGGCAACTGGGTCAAATTCACATATGCGGGCAGAACCGGGTATATTTCCGCCTCGCTCTTGAAAAAATAGTCTAAATAGCAAATTATTAAAATTTATATTGTATTGCTATGACACAACAGATTTCTCTTTCAATCTTCATGATTGAGAAATCTGTTTTTTTTCCTGGATTTTTTTGATCCGGTCTTGGCCGGGGAGCAATAAATAATTATTCATCCTTAGCTGAAACATGATAGAATTTTAGAATATTGATTCAGAATTAACTAAATTAAAAAAATATAATAGAGGTCTTTTCTGACAATGAATAATAACAAATATTATAAAATAGAGAAAAAGAGAGATATAGATACAGAAGAAATATAGATACAGAAATGTAAAAATATTAATTATTTAGGAATAGTGAGATAATGCTATGAAAATTAAAAAAGTTGTTTGTTCTGCCGGCAGATCGGGTTTTTACTTTGATGATCAAATGGCAATAAGGCATAGAGCAATTAATGACGGATTCGATTATATCGGTAAAACTGAACTTGAAGGATTTACCGCAGTACGTCAGGCAGGCGAATCGATTTCGGTTAATTTTATTTTGGAAGACGGTCAGATAGCCGCGGGAGATTGTGCTGCGGTGCAATATTCCGGCGCAGGCGGCAGAGATCCTCTGTTTCTGGCAGATACTTATTTGCCTTTGATTGAACGAGAATTGGTTCCCTTTTATCAAGATAAGGAAATTACAAATTTTCGCGAGATGGCGGCCGAATTGGATAAATTTGTAATAGACGGCAGAAGATTACATACGGCAATACGTTACGGCTTTTCTCAGGCGATTCTTGATGCAGTGGCGAAAAGCAACAAACAGATGATTTGTGAAACTGTTGCTCAAGAATACGGTACGAAAATATCTGAAGAATTAATTCCGATTTTCACCCAATCCGGAGATGACAGGTATATTAATGCGGATAAAATGATTATTAAACGAGTGCCGATTTTGCCCCATGCATTAATTAATAATGTTAAAACTAAGCTTGGTGAACACGGCGAATTGCTTAAAGATTATCTCAAGTGGTTGGTCAAAAGAATTAATGATTTAAGTCGTGATCCTGATTACAAACCTACTATCCAAATTGACGTATACGGAACAATCGGTGAATTGTTCGGTATTGAAAATCATCAAGCAATGGTTGATTATTTAGCTGAATTAAAAGCTGTTTGTGAGCCTTACAAATTACACATAGAGGGCCCGCTTGACGGTAGCAGCCGCGAAGAATGTATGTATAATCTTGCTAAGATAACTGAAATGGTTAATCAAAGAAAACTAGAGGTTGTTTTGGTTGCTGATGAATGGTGTAATACTTTGGAAGATATTAAACTGTTTGCCGAACATCGTGCCGGACATATGATTCAAATCAAAACACCGGATTTAGGTGGTTTGGATAATACGATTGAAGCGGTGCTTTATTGCAAAAAACATGGAGTTGAAGCATATGTCGGCGGTACTTGTAATGAAACCGATATTTCAGCAAGAATCTGTATCCAGGTAGCAATGGGAGTTTGTCCTGCTCAGTTCTTGGCGAAACCGGGCATGGGTGTAGATGAAGCTTACATGATTGCCTTTAATGAAATGCAGAGAATTTTAGCAATCAGAGCGGCAAAAACTATGTGATTTCGGATTATACAAAGAAATGTGCTAGAATTATAGCTTAGTTAGATTGATGGCATATTTTAAATTTATATTAGATAAGTTTTATTATAATTTATATTGTGTATATAAGTAATTTATTAGGAGTTTTTAGGAGGGACAAAATTTGGAATTCCCTTTTGAACAAGATAGCAAAAGGCGTAAACCAAACTCCGGTCGTCTTTTGAAAAGAAACCATAATATTAAAGCAAGTGATTCGCAGACAATAGCAAGAGCAACGATGATTTCGATGATCGGTCTATTTATGGCAAAAATCACTGGGTTTTTACGTGAAGTCTTGATAGTGCCGATTTTGGGTTACGGAATGTATTCCGATCCTTACTATATTGCATTTGCAATTCCGGATTTTTTATTTGCTTTATTAATTGGTGGTGCAGTTGCAGCAGCCATTACGCCAACTTTATCCAGTGGTATAGAGCAAAATCGTGAACGTGAAGTTTGGCGCAGTGTCAGCATTTTTATAAGCATTGCAGGGCTTGTTATGATAGCGGTTTTGGGTTTTGCGGCAATTCTGATGCAATGGTTATTGCCATCAATTAATCCGGGAAGATCACAAGAAGTCATAAAAGCTGCAATTCCTGTTTCAAGAATTCTGCTGGTACAATGCTTTTTCATGACTTTAATCGCATTAACTCAAGGAGTTTTAACTTCATATAAACGCTTCGGTTTAGCTGCTTTCGGCGTAATGATTTACAACATTCTCTATATGATTGTTTTGCTGACTTACGGTGGACAGAGTTTAGCAGGATTGAAGAAAGTTGCTTGGGGAGTTGTTGGTTCTGCGGTAATTTATTTTTTGTTCCAATTAGTTTTGGCGCGCAGGGAATTAAAGTATTTTAAATTTAATTTAGACTATAAAGATTCCGGTTTCAAAAAATTACTCAGTTTGGCGATTCCAACTCTGTTGTCCGGATCTGCCTTGCACTTGAACAGTTTGATTATGAATGCTTTTACCAATCAGTTTACCGGTGCAATTACTTCGGTCAAACAAGCGGATCAAACTTTTATGCTGCCATATGGTGTGGTAGCAGTGGCTATAGGAACCGTTATGCTGCCCAATTTAACCGGCTTTTATGCCAAACGGGATTATCAGCAATGCAAGACTTTATTTACCAAAAGTATAAGACAAGCTTTATTTTTGACCGGGCCGATTGCCGTGATCTTCTTCGTATTGGATTTTGAAACAATCCAATTGATTTTTCAATGGAGTTCCAAATATAAAAACAGTGATGTGGCAATAACCGGAGAAATTTTACAATGGCTTTGTATCAGTTTAATTGCTCAAACAATTGTCTATATGACCAATCAAGCATTTTATGCAAGGAAAGTTACCAGAATCGCTTTGTTTAATGGTATTCTGACCCTGATTCTCAATCCGTTATTTTGTATCTTGTTTACCAAAGTCTTTGATTTCGGTGTTAAAGGAATTGCGATGGCTCATGCTACCTACAGTGTAATTAGTGCATTTGTCGTGTATACTCTTTACAAATTACATAAACCGCAAGCTAAACCTTATCGGATTTTTCCTTTTATACTGCGCTTAGCTTATTGCTTGATAGTTATGGGTTTGGTTCTTTCAACAATTAACTTAATTCCGATCTATCCTTCCGGTAAAGTATGGCAAGCTTTAGTATATTTGGTTAAGTTAATAATTGGCTTAATTGTATATTATATTGCCGGTATTTCTATTAATTTACATGAAGTGGTTGACTTGCGCAATAAGCTTAAAATCAAGATTAGTCATTAATTCATTAATATGTATTAAAAAATAAAAAGCTGTTTGCTAAATAGGAGGACTCAATGCCAAATAATATCTATCAAGAAAAAATTCGTGATATTCGATTTAAATATGTTGATCGAAAACAACAAAGAAAAGCCGACTTATTCATAGGCTTATGGTTAGAATTAAAAATTTCAGTTGCCCAAAATCAATCTAAGCGGGCGATTGTTAAACAGGAGAAGCACTTGAATAAATTTTTCTCACAAAAAGAAATTTTAGCGATTTTGGAAGAAAATGCGCAGGCAGCTCAAAAAGCACTCTATGCGGAAATTTTGGATTCTGCTCTAATTTATCAAAAAGCTTGTCGTGAAGATCGTCACTATGCTTCAAAGTTTTTAAATTTAATCAGAATGAAAGATAACGAAATTGCATTCAAAGCAGCAAAAGAAGTTTACCAAGTACTTATCCCGACTTTAATGGAAATGAATGAACATATTTGGCGCAATCATATGATTACGGCATTACATGTAGCTTATCAGGAAATCTTCGCACAACATGCATTTAAATCGGAGAATATGTTTGATGATGCGAATTTACAATTGAGTGAAGAATTTAATAAAATTGTAGCGCATACGTTGGAAAATGAAGGAGCGAGATAGTTGGCGATAATTAATCCAATAAAAGCTAAAGTCAATAAGTCTGAAAAAGAAGGAGTCGAATAGCTTGCAAGAAAATAACAGAGCAATTGTTCTAGGGATTCATTTAACTTCTGAAGAAAATTCCAGAGAAACCGCGGAATATTCGTTGACGGAGTTAAAGGAATTAGCTGAAACAGCAGGCTTGGATGTTGTGGCGGAATCTTTACAAAACCGACCCAAACTTGACCCGACTTATGCTGCCGGCAAAGGGAAATTAAATGAAATATCTGAATTGGCAGAAGCTCTGGAAGCAGAAACTCTTGTTTTGGATCTGAATTTGAGTGGATCGCAAATGCGGAACATTTCGGAATTAACCGGATTAAAAATAATTGATCGGACTTTGCTCATTTTAGACATTTTTGCATTGCGGGCGACTACGATGGAAGGCCGCCTTCAAGTTGAAATTGCTCAGTTGAATGATCGGGCAACCCGTTTAATTGGAGCCGGACTTGCTTTGTCACGTTTAGGTGGCGGTATTGGTACCAGAGGTCCGGGCGAAACACAATTAGAAACTGATCGCAGGCATATTCAAAGGCGCATTAAAACCTTAAAATATAGACTTAAAGAATTAGGTAAGCGCAGACAATTAACACGTGAGAACAGAGTGAAAAATCAATTGATTACCGGAGCTATTGTCGGCTATACGAATGCCGGAAAATCGACGTTGATAAATGCTTTATGTGAGTCTGATTTGTTTACGCTGGATCAGGTTTTTGCCACGCTCGATCCGACTACCAGACGAATTAAAAATTCAGATATTCCAATTTTGTTAATTGATACGGTCGGTTTTATTCGAAAGCTACCACATCAATTAATTGAAGCATTTAAGTCTACCTTGGAAGAAGTAAGCTATGCAGATTTTATTGTACAAGTGACGGATATTTCTGATCCGGAATTTGGAACACAGATGGATATAGCAGAAAGACAATTAGAAGCTTTAGCCGCAGATAGCAAACCGAGAATTCATGTTTTCAATAAAATTGATTTGGTAGACTGGCAGATAATTGACCAGATCAAACAAACTAATCGCCACTCTGCAAAACAAATATTTGTATCCGCTCGTGACGGAAGAGGACTTACAGATTTAAAACAGGCAATCAATGAGCTTCCAAAATCTCAAATGTTGCCGTTTCATCTGACGATACCCTTTGATCAAAGCAAAATTGTTTCAGAATTGCGCAATGTCGCATATATCGATAATGTTGAATATACCGAACAAGGTACAGAAATCAGCTTTCGCATTCATCAAGGACATTTGGGAATAATTAAGCCACTTTTACAACAATTTTAGACTTCAAATTTTGCGGTGTTTTTATGTATTCTTTTAGGTTTTCTCCTCTTTATTTTATTTATAATGCCTTTCGGAAGATTACGTAAAAGTCCTTCATTTTTGATTAAATAATCATTTTCTCTTTCAAGTAACCAATCTTCCAGGGCATCTGTCATTTCATCCGGTGAAGAATAATCCTCAGGCATCAAAGGTTTACCAAAAATTATATTGACAGTGAATTTTTTGCCGGTTTTAGGATTCCTGAAACGTGGTCGCTTATCATGACGTGAAAACACTTCAAAACCGCCTTCAATATATACAGGTATTAGGGGAACATTGCCAGCTTTGGCAATGTATGCGGCACCATTCTGTAATGGTCCTATAGTTCCATCATGAGTACGTGTACCTTCTGGATGTATCATCAAAATATTGCCGGCATTACAGGCGCGACGGGCCATAACCAGACCACTTACAGGATTTCCATATCTTTCTACCTCGATACCGCGAGATACAGGTACAATTAATTTTCCTATTAAACCGTGTTTAGATTTAAGGTCAGAACCGATCAGTGCGGAGAATTTCTCAAAATGCTCTTTGGGCAAACCTTTGCCTACCAATAAACCGTCAGCATATGTTTGGTGATTTGGTGCAATGACATATGGGCTTTGTGCAGGGATATTTTCTTGCCCGATATAGTTGATTTTTGCACACATTTTGGCGACAGTCATACCAAACCATGAAAAAATCCGCCCGAATAAGCTTCGCCTGCGAGGTAAAGAAAAGCCCCTTTTGCGATGATTTCTATTTCTCTGTTTGCCCATATTCTTTATCCTCCTCCCTATTGTCTTTGTTTAATTTTACGCAGCAACGTTTTTTTTGGAAAAAATCTGTTAATTTTTTTGCGCATTCTTCTTCTAATAAACCGCCGATAATACTTGTGTGATGATTGAGCTCTGAGTCTTTAAGTGTTGCCATTTCAGCTACAGAACCGCAAGCTCCTGTTTTCGGATCATAGGCACCGAAATAAACATTAGCAATTCTTGCTTGAATTATAGCACCAAAACACATCAAACACGGTTCAAGGGTTACATATAATTCACAATCATCTAATATCCATCTTTGCAGCTTCTGACAAGCTGCACGAATAGCAACAATTTCGGCATGTGCTGTTGTATCACTTGTAAGCTCTCTTTTATTATGCCCACGAGCTATAATTTTTCCTGATTTGACAATTACAGCTCCTACCGGCACATCTCCATTTTGTTCCGCTAAGTCAGCTTCCGATAAAGCCTGCTGCATGAACAAGGAAATTTTCTCTATTGTCACGATCTTTCCTCATAACTTGAAAATTAATTGTATGATAACTATAATAACATAGATTACAACAACTAAACTATTTTTTTATTCACAAAGAGGTTATTAATGCAAGAAGGAATGTGTAAAAATTGTGGTTCAATTGTTTATGTGGACCCGAAACAAGAAAATTGTCATTGTTTATTTTGCGACTGCGTTTTTTCGGCTCAAGAAGCTTTGGAAATTGCGAAAAATCCGCAAAATTATGAGTTTTTAAATGAAGAACAACCTGAATACACAGGCGAAGAAATAAACCCCCAGCATAAAAAGGTAAATGCTAATCTAGATCAATTGATTGAACGCAGAGAGAAAAAATCCAGAGCTAAACCAAAACCGAAATATGCGATTGAGAAAAAAGAAATTCCGAATGTTAATTTGAGTAAAAAACAGATTATCACAATCGTGGGCATTGTCGTAGCAGTTGTTGCAATTTTTCTCGCCATAACGCTGCCTCAAACGGTTAAGCGTGATCAACATCGCGCAAATATTACTGCCGAGTTTAAAAAAGCATTAAATAATAAAAAATATAAAGATTCAATTGACTATGATCAGGGATTTGCCATCTATCGCATGAAAAACACGCATGTTGATTTGGTTGTCGAAGCTGATCTGACAAAAGAAGATGTACGTGATATTTTTGCTTCATATTGTAAGGCTAGAGCTGATGTGCATAATATCGATTTAGAAAATACAAATAAAGTATATTCTGATGTTTCGGTCAGAATTGCCATGCCGGGTGAAGGAGGATATTTAATTCAAGATAAAGATCTTGCCGATTTGGATAATTTGGAATTAATTGAAGTTTTGCCATAAACTTGAGGCAAACAAACCAAGAAGAGCAACCCTTTTCACTATTTCTATTATTAAATTATGTATTACAGTCCGAAGCAATGCCAAAACTTCGGACTTTTGTTATATTAATAGCAAAGATATAATATAGGAGTATTTATGGAGAATACGGTACTTATTGTAGAAGACGATACGGATATTAATAACTTGGTCAAAGAGGCATTGGAACAGGCCAATTATCGATGTGTCCAATCATTTTCGGGAACAGAAGCTCTATTATTGGCTAAAGATATGAACTTTACAGTTATTATTCTCGACTTAATGTTGCCGGGTTTATCCGGGGAAGAACTTTTGCCGAAAATCAAAGAAATTCAAACGGCTCCTATTATCATTCTTTCTGCTAAGGACGCTTTGGATTCCAAGCTGCAATTATTGACGAATGGTGCGGACGATTATCTGACAAAGCCTTTTTCTATCGAAGAATTAATTGCCAGAGTAAATATTTTGGCGAAACGTCAACATAATCTATCCAATTCTCATTTTTGTCAATTTAAAGAACTGAAGTTGGATTCGAAAAATTATACTGCATTTCTGGGAAGTTATGATCTGAATTTAACCACTTTAGAATTGAGAATTTTGGAAATATTAATTAAAAACCCCAATCGTGTTTTTTCAAAACAAGATCTTTATAATCTTGTTTGGGATGATTATTATATCGGTGGCGACAAAACAATCAACGTACATATTTCCAATATACGTAAAAAAATTAAACGATACACCGATGAAGAATATATTGAAACGGTATGGGGGATTGGATTCAAATTAGATTCCAGATAATCTTTAATCTTTCTTTACCTTTTCTTTGCGATATATTAAATAAGATTCGGCATCATTGTACATAAGCAAATATTTGCTGAATATAATGATGGAGGTTTCGAGATGACAATAATTTTAGAGACAAGTAATCTGACAAAAATATACGGTACCCAAAAAGCCGTTGATAATATTTCCATCTCGATTAAACAAGGCGATATTTATGGCCTGATCGGGAGAAATGGAGCAGGTAAAACAACGCTGATGCGAATTGTTTCCGGCTTGGCAAGACCGAGTTTAGGGGAATATAAAGTGTTCGAAGAATCAGATGACAATACTTCTTTAACAAGAATAGGTTGTCTGATTGAAAACACGGGAATTTATCCAAATCTGACGGCATTTGAACATTTATATCTGAAAAAATTAGCTGTCGGAATCAAGGAAAAAGGGATTGAAAATAAATTACTTGATTTAGTCGGGTTAGCAGATACCGGCAAGAAAAAGGTAAAACAATTTTCTTTAGGGATGAAACAAAGGCTAGGCATAGCTTTAGCTTTAATCGGATATCCGGATTTGGTCATATTAGACGAACCAATTAACGGTTTAGATCCGCAGGGGATCGTTGAAATTCGTAATATTATAGAAAAATTAAATCAGGAAGAAGGGATTACGTTTATTATTTCCAGTCATATTCTGGATGAATTAGCAAAAATAGGAACTCGCTTCGGTATCATAGATCGGGGACAAATATTAGAAGAGATTGATCGTGACCTGCTTTTGAAAAAAAGTAGTGATCGTATTGAATTACAAACATCTGCTGCTGCAAATGCTTTACCGCTTTTAGATCAAATTCAGATAAAAGACTATAAATTAATTTCAGATAACCTGATCTATATCTACGATTCTGGCGAACGTACAGGTGATATTTCATTAGTTTTAGCTCAGCATAGTATTCCGATTGAAGCCTTAAGCATTCATCAAAATACCTTGGAAGATTATTATCTGAGTTTAACCGGCTATGCTCAAATAAAAAATATGGGAGGATGAATAGATGTTCAATTATACATGTATGGAATTAAGACGCTTAAATAAACAAAAATCGACTTATATTATTTTGTTGACAGCCGCAATCTTATTATTTGGATTGACATTAATGTTAAATATTAGCCTAAAAGCCTTAAGCAATTTAGATAATTCCCGAAATAATTCACTGGACAAAGGACCGGTTACTTTTGAAATTTCCCTTGAGGAACAACAATCAAGTACTCCTTTGACTGTAGAAAAAAATGAAAATCCGGATCCTGAAAAGATTTTTGCGGAATCTCTGGAGGAACATTTAGACGGTGAACCATTAGTGAAAGAAGATACCGGAGAGGATTTGTTACTTCATTACTTCAGTGGTTATAGTATGTTAATATTTTTGATTATTTTTGCAGCATTGTTTTTTACAGCACCTTATCAAAATGGTTATGTCAAAAACTTTCTAGGAACTACTCGCAATCGTTCTAAATTTGTTTTTGCCCAGTTTTTTACCGGTATTGTTTACACTATATTGTTATTTGTCGCGTCAGTAATTGTTCTGCTAATTGCTCAACATATATTTTTAGCTGATCAATTTCCCTTTTCAGATATAGGTGGAATGGTTAAGACTTTGATTTACCAATTGTTTGCCCATATTGCCTTTTTGGCTATACTATTATTTATTGCGACTATATCTGGCAAGATGTCTACGGTATTAATATCCAGCTTCCTCTATTATCTTATCGGTCATAAATTAATCTTTGATCTGTTGACTATGTTAATTAATAAAGTAGTAAATTTCGGTGATGATTGGCATTTGCGTACGTATACGGTAATGGGAAGCATTGCACAGTTTACCAGGAATATCGAGGTAAAGAACTTAACACAACCGTTACTCGTTTGCACGATGATTATGATTATTGCGATCGGAGCGAGCTGTTTTACTTTACAAAAAAAGGACATTTGAGTAAAAACATTAAACTATAGAAAATTAAGTTAAGGAGAACATTTTGCAATATTTTCTAATTGCAATTCTAATTATTATTAGTTTAGCCACAGGCATTTACCTGTGGCTTACTTTGCGTCAAATTAAAGATTTATCGAAACAACTGGAGTTTTTGACGAAACATGAAAGTCGTATGCAATTAACGACTTCATTCAACAATAAGTCAATCAATAAGATGACGGCATTAATCAATTCTCAAATGAAAGACATGGCAGACTTGAGGATTCATCTAAAAAAAGAAAAAGTTACAAACGAGGACACTATTGCAGGGCTTTCGCATGATATCAGAACACCACTTACTTCCTTGGACGGCTATTTACAGCTTTTAAAAAACACGGATGATCCAAGTAAACAAAAAGCGTATCTTGCCATTATGCAGGAGAGAGTGGAAAGCTTGAGAAAAATTCTCGATGAATTATTTTTATATGCAAAATTACAGCAAGCGGACTATCAATTAGAATTAGAAACGATTAATATCAATGAAGCTCTAACCCAAAATATTTTTATGTTTTATGAAGATTTTAAGCGGCATAATATAGAACCTGAAATTAACTATGAACAAGAAGATGTGATGATTGAAGCAAATCCCAATGCTTTAGAACGGGTGCTGCAGAATATTTTACGAAATGTCTTATTACATGGTGCCGGAGATTTAAAAATTTCTTTGAATATAATAGAAAAAGAAAGGGCGGCGGAAGAAATCGAATCGAAGCTTTCTTTATCATTTTCTAATCAAATACGTTCCGACAATAAATTACGCACAGAACAAGTATTTGATAAATTTTATAAAGGTGATTCGAGCAGACAAAATAGTTCTACCGGACTCGGTTTAGCAATTGCTCAAAATCTTATTAAAAAAATGGACGGCGAGATGCATGTTGAAGTAGTAGACAACATTTTTATCCTGACAATTCAATTTCCTATAAAAAATTTGTCCTAAATATAACGATTTTGTATGATTTTGACTGTCAAACCGGAGAAGTTTATATTATATTTTTTTATGATGTTATAGTTTGAAAATTTGGGATTTTTGCTGATTAGTCATCCAATTGTAAAACTTGTTTTTAATTTTGTTACATTTACGTTTTAGTTTATACAATTGTTTTTGTAATAATTAAGTCAAAGAGTAAGTTATTTCTTATTCATACTTTTCTCCTCCAATGTTTGAACAGTTCTGGCTTCGCCGGAACTGTTTGTTTTTGATTACTTTTTCTACGAATAATTCAACAGATATTTGAATCTTAAAAAAACAGAGAAACTACGCTATTAAATAAAAAAGTTATGATAATTCCGGCAAGTGTTGGTACTAAGAATGAAATAATAGTCCATTTCGAACTCTGGGTTTCTTTGCGGATTGTTAATAAAGTTGTTGCGCAAGGCCAATGCATTAAAGTAAAGAGCAGGGTACTGATTGCAGTAACCCAAGTCCAGCCGTTTTGTATTAGTAGTTGACCTAAAGCAGCACCTTCTAATTCGATCAGACCGCGTTGTGCTGAATAAATCATGATAATTATCGGCATGGCAATTTCATTGGCAGGCAATCCTAGGATGAACCCGATAATTATTGCACCGTCCATTCCTAAAGCTTTGCCAAACGGATCGAATAGGCTGGTAATGGAATTTAGTAGAGTGGTGTTTCCCATTTGCAAATTATTTAAGGTCCAAATAATCAGACCTGCAGGAGCAGCTGCAATTATAGCACGCCCTAAAACTTTAAGTGTGCGATCAATAATACTGCGCACGATTACTTTACCAACTTGGGGTTTACGATAAGGTGGCAATTCTAAAGTAAAGGAAGATGGAACGCCTTTCAATACAGTCATTGAGAGAATTTTCGAAATCAAAAATGTCATACCGACACCAAAAAGAATGGTTGTTACTAAGATTAATGCACCGAAGAAAGTGTTAAGTGAGCCAACTGTGGATCCGACAAGAAAAATACTAATAATAGAAATCAGAATTGGGAATCTCCCGTTACAAGGTACAAAGTTATTGGTGATTATCGCGATCAATCTCTCACGTGGAGAATCAATTATTTTGCTACCGGTGACACCGACAGCATTACAACCAAATCCCATGCACATAGTAAGCGCTTGTTTACCACAAGCGTCACAGCTTTTAAACAGACGATCCAAGTTAAAAGCAACTCTCGGTAAATATCCGAAGTCTTCAAGTAAAGTAAACATGGGAAAGAATATGGCCATTGGAGGTAACATTACACTGACAACCCAAGCTACTACATTGAAAACGCCGTGGATCAGCATATCTATCAATATTGTGGGAACACCGATTGTAATCGCTGCATTTGCAAGCCAATCTTCTAAACCAAACAAAGCTTTTGCCAGTATTGCAGAAGGAACGTTGGCACCGGAAATCGTAATCCAGAATACTAACAAAAGCAATAAAAACATGATTGGAAAGCCCGTAGTTTTACTCGTAAATAATTTGTCAAGCTTGCGATCTTTTTTATCACTTGGTATTGCAGGTTCTTTAACGACGCCTTGGAAAATTTCAATTGATTTCAAAACAAAAACTTCTGCCATGGCATCTTCCAATTCCAATTGAGTAATGCCTGATTTTCTGAAATTATTCTTGATTTCTTTTAAAGTGTTTTTGATAGCGGTTTGTTCTTTTAGATCTAAACCGAGAAAATCAGTCAGAGATTGATAAAAACTTTGGTCACCATCTAAAAGACGAGCTGCAATCCATTCAGCACTTAAATGATTTCCTGTATAAGGCTTAATAAGCGGAGCAAGTTTTGCAATGCTTTGTTGCACATATTCCGGATATTCGATTATAGACTCAGGAGTAGGTTTTTTCAATGAAACTGCCAAAGTAGCCATTAGTTGATCTAAACCTTGATTAGAACGTGCAGTTGTACCTACAACAGGCACACCTAATCTTTTTTCCAATAAATCGAGGTTTAACTGAATTTTTCGTTGATTAGCTTCATCTAGTAGATTAACACAGACGACTGTTCGCTTACCGGTTTCAATTATTTGTAAAACTAAATTTAAATTGCGTTGTAAACTGGTGGCATCACAAACAACAATTATCGCATCAGGATTACCAAAACAGATAAAATCCCGAGCGACTTCTTCTTCTGCAGAACGTGCCATTAATGAATAACTGCCGGGTATATCAACCAAAATATAACCTTGACGGTTTAATTTATAATAACCCTGAGTATTTTCTACGGTTTTGCCCGGCCAATTGCCAGTGTGCTGTTTCATACCAGTTAAAGTATTAAAAATTGTTGACTTCCCAACGTTTGGATTGCCAGCTAAAGCTATAACATAATCCGAGTCAGATTGCTTTTGCACGGAAAGTCCGCCTAAAATATTAAAATGATTAATATCTAAATTTGATGAATCCATTATGGTTTCCGTTTGTCTAAAAAATTACGATAAATTTTATGATTATTTGTTTATATATTAGTTAGTTAATCCGTTTATTAGTTTACATATATTATTTACGATGGGGTGATTTTAACCTTAATTGTATCTGCATCTTCACGGCGCAAAGCAATAATTGTACTGCTGATTCGATATGCTGTCGGGTCACCTAAAGGGCTTATGTTAACACAATCAACTTCACTACCCTCAACAAAACCTAAATCCTGCAAACGACGACGCATTCCGCCCTCAGCACACAAACCGGTTATAATTGCTTTTGATCCGGGCATTAAATCAGATAAGGGTATAATTTCTGTCATATAGTTAGTTGTTTCCTTGCAGCGATTATTTATTTGTAATTGTTGGTTCTTTATAATTGTTAGGTACACCTAATAACATGATAATTCTAAAATTAATTATTACCAATGTCAAGAACATCTAGTAAAATTGTTAACTGCAAATTGTTAATTGAACTGTCTGGAGTATAACTGTATCAACTTGTTATAATTAGGAAAGTTACGGAAAAATTCGAAAGGTGGCAACAAAATATCTTGTCATCAATATTTTTAAGTGATGAAGTTGCTTTGAAATGCATTTGCAGGAAAACCACATGTTTAAAGTCTAGGCTCAGTTTATGATTTTTAGAGCAAATCAGCAATTTCGTAGATTAATTGTTCGGATTTTTCCCAGCCGAGACAGGGGTCGGTGATCGATTTGCCATAAATATTTTCACCGATACTTTGACTGCCGTCTTCAATATAGCTTTCAATCATAAAGCCTTTGACAATACTATTTACATCTTTTGAATAGCGACAACTATGCAGAACTTCTTTGGCTATGCGAGCTTGTTCCAGATGATTTTTACCGGAATTAGAATGATTAGTATCGACA
Source organism: Clostridiaceae bacterium (assembly GCA_012521015.1). Lineage (GTDB taxonomy): Bacteria > Bacillota > Clostridia > Saccharofermentanales > DTU023 > UBA5436. The sequence continues at coordinate 14,676 of JAAYNE010000116.1, forward strand.
ATCACTGCCGGATTTTTTAAATTTGATTCTGTATATGCTTCGTATAGAGTAATTAAATCCTCATAATGATAATTTGGAGTTGATTGGCCGTAACGATTTACAAAACCGCGCAAAACAGCATGTGTCAGAGGATTACCGTTGCTCTTGCATTCCCAACCCCGATATTCGAACATTTGTGGTTGTTGAGCGGCGTAAATAGCGTTCATCATAACGGTAATATCGCCACTGGTCGGATTTTTCATACCAACCGGTATACCGACACCACTTGATGTCAAACGGTGTTGTTGATTTTCGACTGAACGGGCACCGACAGCTACATATACCAACAAATCATCAAGGTAACTATGATTTTGAGGATATAACATTTCATCCGCACAACTGAAATTGTATTCGGTCAATGCACGCATATGTAATTTACGAATTGTAATTAAACCTTTGGTTAAATTAGGTTTCTCGCTCGGATCAGGTGAGTACGACATGCCTTTATATCCGATACCTAAAGTACGCGGTTTGTTGGTATAAATACGAGGGATAAACAGCAGCTTATCTTTTACTTTATCTTCGATTTTATGTAGACGGGAAAGATAATCTAAAACGGAAGTTTCATTATCTGCCGAGCATGGACCGATAATCAAAATCAGACGTTGATCCTTGCCGGTGAAAATGGCTTCAATTTCTTGCTGACGCTGTTTTTTAATAGCCAGAGCCTTTTCCGAAACCGGAAATTGGGCTTTAATTTCTTTAGGTAGTGGAAGTTTGCTGATGTATTCCATTTTTTGCTCTCCAATGTTCATAATATGACAATGCTCTTACTGAATGATATTTAGCATCAGTAGAACAAATTACTAATTTCTATTAAGAATTGTATAGACAAAAAATAATCTTGCAAATCTTTGGATAACTCTGTTTATATTTCAGTAACAAAAATAGTATAAGATAATTGATTTTTAAAATTGTTTAGTCAAAAAAACAAGAATTAAAGCAAGACAATTAAATTTTCTATTTTTGCTTGTCGAATCTTGAACGTCGTTCGGTGGATTTGCCCATTATTTTTCGTATAGTTTCAATATCATCATTCTGCAGAGCTTGTTTTAATTTAGCAAATTCTGTTTCAAATTTTTCCATATGTTTAATCAAGTTTTCTTTGTTAAGCATGAATAATTCCACCCACATTGTATCATTGATTTTGGCAATTCGGGTCAAATCGCGGAAAGAATCTCCGGTATAATACTCAAGGTGAGGCGAGTCATTACAGGTCATCAACGAGACAGCAATACAGTGTGTTAATTGTGATAAGAAACCGATTATATCGTCATGTTCTTCCGGTGATAATCTAGATACTGAAGCAAAACCTAATACATGACCGAGTTGCTCGCAGATCTCAATAGCTTGCGAAGAATTTTTTTCGGTAGGTGTCACAATATAGTTTGCATTTTTGAAAATTTCATCTGTGGCATTTTCAACACCGTAGACTTCACGTCCCGCCATTGGATGCGCTGCGATAAATTCAACCCCCTCAGGTAGAAGTGATTCGATTTCATAAATAATAGAAACTTTAACGCCTGTGACATCGGTAATTAAAGTTCCTTTTGAGATATAGTGTCCATATTGTTGCATCCATTTCAAAAAAGTAAGAGGGTAGAGTGCAAAGATAATCAAGTTTGAATCAGAAATTAATTGAGGATCAGGCATAATTCTTCCGAATTCAATTAACTTATTTTCAACTGCATAATCAATAGATTTTTGGCTTGTAGTAATTGCTCTTACTTTGTATCCTTGTTTGCTTAGTGCCATTGCGTAACTGCCGCCAATTAGACCTAAGCCGACAATTAAAATTTTAGTTTCTTTTGTTAATTTCATTTGATATATTCCAAATCTATTCCAAGTTGCTCAATTACTTCAAAAAAATCGGGATAGCTTTTGTTTACGGCTTCTGCACCTTTAATGATGCCACCGGTAAGGGAACAGAGTATTGCGAGTGACATAACAATTCGATGATCATTGTGTCCGGCCAAGATTCTATTAGGAGTTTTCAATGTTCCCGGTTTAATTAGCACCGAATTTTCTTTAACGACAACCTTGCTGTCAAATTTTGCTAATTCTTCTGCCATTACATTGGCACGGTCACTTTCTTTGATTGCAAGTCTTTGAGTATCGGTAAAAGTTGCACCGTTACAAGCTGCAGCTACAGCAAATAAAATCGGACCTAAATCCGGACAGTTTTTCAGTGAAATTTGCGGACTACTTTCGGTTAATTCCCTAAAAAAGTCAGGATATACAGCATCACCTTGCAAACTATCGGTTTTTAGTCCTTTAACTTCAACTTTTCCACCAAACAAATTAAATGCTTCCAAAAAAGCAGCATTGGAGTAATCGCCCTCAACGGTTTTGTTGCCGGATTTGAATTTCTGATTACCTGGAATGGTTATGTTAATTCCTTTGTTTTCCACATTTTGTATATTCTTCGCTGTATCTGTATTTTTAGCTGGCCATGCGTTTTTTGCTGTTTGGATATTTTCCATTATTGAAATGTCAAAAGATACATCAATTCCGAATTCTCTAAGTGCTGCGATAGTCATTAAAATATAGGAAAAACTTTCAACCGGTGGTGTAATTGTTAAAACACTGTCTCCGGCAAGCAAGGGAAGAGCAAATAGTAATCCAGTTGCAAATTGACTACTGATATTCCCGGGTATTGTATAATGTCCTTTAGTTAAAGGTCCTTGCACAATTATTCCGGTTGCTTGAGGTTCGAAAAGAAAATTTCGTTCTTGAGCAATCTTGTGATATACATCCAATGGTCGTTTCAGCAAGTACTCACTTCCGGTTAAATTGATTTTATTACCGTTCGCTAAAGCTAAAGGTAAAAAGAAACGCAAACTGCTGCCACTTTCACGGCAATTTAAATTTCCTTGTGGGATGCAATTTATAAGATTTGTACCTTCAATGAAAACAGTTTTATCCTTTATCTTCCAGTTAACACCCAGTGCTCCTAAACAATCTAGAGTGGCAGATATATCCTCGCTCAACACAATATTGTTAATTCGACTTTGACCTTCGGCCAAACCTGCACATATCAATAGACGATGTGCCATGCTTTTGGAAGGAGGAGCCGTTACGCAACCTTTAGCTCGAGATGGTTTAATTTTGACTTTCATGCGAATCTTTCTAAATGTAAATGTTGTTTAGTCCGAGAATCTTTCTCAACAGAATTAATCCTAATCTTGTGAAGAATCCTAAACGCAAATGTTATTTGATCTCGGTAATCCACAACCGGAATACTAATTGTTTGAAGCTTTGATCTGCTTGGCAAGTAAATCAATAGCTTCAATATATCCGTCAATTCCTTTACCAGATATAGTGGCAATACAGGCTTCTCGAACATAACTGATCTGGCGGTAGTCTTCACGTTCTTCAACTTTTGAAATGTGTACTTCAACGGTTGGGATTGATACGGCTTTGATAGCATCTAACAATGCGATACTTGTATGAGTATAACCTCCGGGATTAAATATAATGCCATCAATTTTTTCAAAATATGCATCTTGGATTTTATCAATTAAATCGCCCTCATGATTTGATTGCAAGACTAATACCTCATATTTTTTTTTGCTGCAATGCTCATTTATGCGATTTACTAAATTGAAATAAGTTTCCGAACCATATTGATCCGGTTCACGGATACCGAGCATATTTAGATTTGGTCCATTTAACACTAATAATTTCATATTTTTCCTCTTTGTCGTATATTGAACAGTTTTATTATTGTTCTAAATTACTTTGAGTTACATTCATTGTTTTGTGATCCAGTCCGTGCCATAACGCAATGCATAAACGTCACATAAAATCAGAGCAGTCATTGCATTAACAACCTCCCTGGCACGATGAATAATTGCTGGATCGTGGCGACCATGTATTTCTAAAGTAGCATTTTTCTTTTGCATAATGTCAATCGTTGGTTGTGGTTTAGAAATAGAAGAAGTGGGCTTAATAACTGTTTGATAGAGTAAAGGCATCCCATTAGAAATTCCACCGTTTATTCCTCCGTTATGATTAGATAAAAAAGATATTTTCCCATTTTTCATGACAGGTGAATCATTAACTTGACTGCCTTTTTTACTAGCAAAATCAAATCCCAGGCCAAAAGAAACTCCTTTGACGCCAGGAATTGAGAAGAGTCCATGGGCTAATACACTTTCCAGAGTATCGAACCATGGTTCACCCAGACCGGCGTCAATTCCGAGCACGCATGTTTCTAAAATTCCGCCGACACTATCTGATTCATTCTTGGCGTCAAGAATAGCTTGTTGTATAAGTTCACCTTTGTAATTATTTAAAACAGGAAATAATTTAGTCGAAACTTCTCTTACTTGTTGCTCCAGTTCAGCAGCATTTTGCTGATAATCGGCAAAATTGTCATCAGATATACCGGCACATTCTTTAATATGTGTACCGATGAATATATTTTTTTGTTCAAGGGCATGCATACAAATGGCACCGGAACAGACTAAAGCTGCGGTAATTCTTCCGGAAAAGTGTCCACCGCCACGGAAATCCTGATAGCCGTGATATTTGGCATATGCAGTATAATCTGCATGTCCGGGGCGCAAGAGGTGTTCAGTTCTTTGGTAATCCTGGCTCCTGGTATCTACATTAGGGATGATAATTCCGATGGGTGTTCCGGTAGTTACCCCATTGTAAATTCCACTGACAAATTTGAATTGATCAGTTTCACTTCTCGGAGTTGAGATATTACTTCTTGCAGAACGTAAGGACAATCTGGTTCTGATATAAGCCTCATCAATTTTGATTCCCGGAGCCAATCCGTCAAGTACGGCGCCGATTGCTTGACCGTGACTTTCTCCGAAGAGGGTAATAGCGACACTTTGCCCAAAAGTATTTTTCATTTTATCCTCCCCCGTAACCTTAATTGTTCATTAACAAGGTTTTCAAATCGGAAATTGAAATTTTGCTTAATTCAAAGCTGCCGATTTCCGGAACTGAAACGATAGTTATTTGATCTCCGTCAGCTTTTTTATCATGCAAGATTGATTGATAAATCAAATCCGGATTCAAAGCGATTTCGGTCGGCAAACCATATTTTTGCAAAACGATTTTTAATTTTTCTTGCACTTGCTTGCCGGAAAAATATAACATACCAAGTGCAATACATTCTCCATGATAAAGTTCACCTGAAGAATTTGCCTCAATTGCGTGTCCAATCGTATGCCCAAAATTGAGAACTTGCCTTAAACCGGCTTCTTTTTCATCTTTTTCAACGATTGAAATTTTGATTTTTAAACTTTCGGCTATAACTTTTTCGATATTTTGCCAGGCATCTTTGTGCATAAGAAAATCAAAAAAATCAGAATTAGATGTAGCTGCCATTTTAATAGCTTCTGCTATGCCGCTTGCTTTTTGACGTTCCGGCAATGTTGTAAGCACATCAGGATCTATTAGCACCTTTTTCGGCTGATAAAATGCGCCGATAATGTTTTTTACCTGTTGCATATTGATTGCGGTTTTACCGCCGACAGATGAATCGATTTGTGAAAGCAGGGTAGTTGGAATATTATAAAAATCAATGCCCCTCATATAACTTGCAGCAACAAAACCTGCAAGATCCCCAACAACACCGCCGCCTAAACCTATAATTGCATCTGTTCTGGTAAAATTATTTTCGATTAAAACATTACACAGTTTCGTAAACTGCTTAATATTTTTATTATTTTCACCTTGGGGGATTATTTCAATTACAAAATCCTCACATTGTTTGGCTACGGTCTCAATATATTGAGCAGGGATGCCGGAATCAGTTATAATCAAAACTTTACGCTTTAGATTAAGCTCCAGAGCAGCTTGGTTCAAACAATCTTTTTGGATAAGAATTTCATAACTATTGTCACCTAAATTGACATTCAAACGCATTATTGTTCAACCACCTCTTGTTTTACGAAAGATCCGATTATTTTAACTTGATTGCAGCAGACTTGTAATGCTTCAAGCATATCTTGACCGTCAGGTGTGTAAATATTTCCATCTGCTTCGGCATAGAAATAATATTGCCACATCAGTTCCGGCATCGGTCTGCTACGTAAAGTTCTCAAATTGTAACCATGGGCACCGATGATATTCAAAGCTCTGGCTAATGAACCGGCTTCATGCGCAACGGTAAACATTAAAGCGAAATGCACGTCGTGCTTATTACTGACCGAACGGTTTTCTGAAGAACTGAGGATTGCAAAGCGGGTTGTATTCGTTTTTTTAGTATTTATACCGGACGCCAGGGTTTCTAAACCATAAAGTTCCGCACTGTCTTTGCTGGCAATTGCAGCAATAGAAGAATCATTTTGTTCTGCTACGTATTGAGCAGCCAGAGCCGTATTATCTGTAGCAATTTGTTTCAGATTATTGTCCTTGATGAATTTAGTACATTGATCAAGTGCCTGAGGATGACTGATTACGGTTTTGATATCATCTAATTTAGTACCGGGCAAACCGATCAGGTCATGTGTAATGGTTAGTTCATAGGTCGCATTGATAAATAACGGACCGGAAAACAGCAAATCCGTTACTTGACCAACTTCACCGGCGGAGCTGTTCTCTAAGGGTAAGATAGCAATGTCGCATTCTCCTTCAACTACTGCATCATATGCTGCTTTGAAACCGTTATATGATTCTTTGTCGGCTGTCGGAAATAATTTGCATGCGGCAATGTGAGCATAAGCACCTTCAATACCACTATAACCTATTTTCATTCCGCTTAGCAATCTATTTTGATATGACCGGGAAATACGCATTGTTTGGCGTAAAAAGTCTGCATAATAACCTTTCAAGACTTCATCTTGAATCCAATCTGAATTATTGCGAATCATTTCTTCTTCGCGTTCCTGATCATAAATCTGCAGACCGTGCTCTTGCTTGTATGCTGCAATTCCTTCCGCTAATTTCATACGTTGTTCGAAAAGATCAGCCATTTGACGGTCAACCTGATTGACATTTTCTCTAGATTGTTTTAAATCAAAATTCATAATTTTCCCCCAGATCTTTGTAATGTATTTGTATATAGACCTAATATTTCATTATTACTTGATTGATATATAATTGTATCAATATACAGCTTTATGTATTTTTTATAAAGCTGAAAATGTCAGCTATGTGAAATTAATTTTAAATTATGGTAAAAGATTAAAATCTTCGGCTAATTGTTCAAAAGCGGGTAGTGAATTAATAATTTGTTCAGTTGATACACAGTAGGCAATTCTGACAAAACCGGTGCAACCGAAACTGTCACTGGGAACGAATAACAATTCATATTTTTTTGCATGTTCACAGAATTTCTTAGTGTCTTGGAGAGGTGATTTTACAAATAAATAAAAAGCGCCACTCGGATAAATCGCTGTGAACCCTAAATCGGTCAAGCCATTATAGAGCAAATCGCGATTTTTTTTATAAATTGATAGATCAACAGTTAGACCGATACATTCTTTGATTAAAAATTGAAATAAAGATGGTGCGCAAACATACCCCAAAGCGCGTCCGGCCCCACAAATTGCGGTAAAAAGATTGTTTGCATTTTCAGCTAAAGGTGAAACAAAGATATAACCGATACGTGCACCCGCTAAAGAAAGCGACTTACTATAAGAATAAATAATGATTGTATTGTCGTAATAGTTAGGCAAATAGGGAAGTTCTATATCATAAACCAATTCCCGGTATGGACCGTCACTTAAAATATAGATCGGTTTTTGGAATTCTTTTTGTTTTTGATTCAATATTTCTGTCAGTTTTTTTATAGTATCTTCGCAATAACATGTTCCGGTCGGATTATTCGGTGAATTAACGATAATTGCTTTGGTTTTATCAGTAATTGCTTGTTCTAAGCTTGTAAAATCAGGTTGAAAATCATGCTCATTACATGGCACAATAACCAACTTAGCTCCACTATGTTCAACGAAAACCTTATACTCGGGAAAAAACGGAGCAAAGACGATCACTTCATCTTCTTTTGTGGTTAATCCGTTAAGACATAGAGTGAGTCCTGCGGCAGCACCGCAAGTCACGTAAATTAAATCTGACGTTGCGGAAAACCCAAAAGTATTTTGAATATAAACAGCAACTGCATTTCTGACACTTTGATCTCCGGGAGCAGAAGTATAACCGTGTAATTGTTCTGCAGGTACTGAATCAATCAATTTTTTTAAGATATCATTAATTTGTGGTGGAGCGGGAACACTGGGATTGCCCAGACTGAAATCAAAAACTTTTTCAACACCGATTTCCGCCTTACGCTTTAGACCGTATTCGAATATTTCCCGAATAACGGAACTTTGTTTGCCCAAATCCAACATTTTTTTCGCTACTGACATTTGTTCACCTTTGTCGACTAAATTCAGTTAAACAATATAATCAAGATTCGACAACCTTTCAAAATGGATCATTTTAGCTATTTGTTTTACTTAGGAATGAATCTTGCTAAAATTAGTCATAATTATAACACAGAGATTTAATAATCTTAATAAATGTTATATTGAACCCAGAATAATCTAGATAGCAGTTTAAACTGAAATTTGATTTCAATTTAACTTACGGTTTACATGTACTATCTTTTGTATGAATTGCAAGTTGAACTGAAGCTAAATTGTATATATAATGCTAAAAGAAGAGCAATTTTGTATTTGAACTATTCAACCTGTCAGCTTAATTAAATAGTTGAGTTTTAGTAGTTGAATTTTAAGATGAAATGGAATTTAATTTAAGTTTTAACATTTAAATCAACTTGGTCTTGGCTAAAACTGGAGTTATGTCGACTGACATGTCGGTTGAATTGATATATGTAGACTTGAATTATAGAATTTAATAACTTGTTTTAATTACATGTATTTAGGAGGAGAGTATGGAAAACATGGTGATATGTAGCAGATGCAATAACCCGATTGACGGAACGAAAAAGTTTTGTAAATATTGCGGACAACCTGTTCAGCAAGAGCCAAATCAAGACCCAAATATAAGCCCGAATCAAAATCAATATCAGAATGTGAACCAAAACCAATATCAAAATCAATATCAAAATGTGAACCAAAACCAATATCAAAATCAATATCAGAATGTGAACCAAAACCAATATCAAAATCAATATCAGAATGTGAACCAAAATCAATATCAAAGCGAAAGCCAATCATATACGCAGCCTCAATCACCTCATCAGGGATATGGTGTACCAGAGACTCAAGCTCAGCCCCCAAATTATAGTCAAACTCAATCTTATAGTGGGTCGCAACCGTACCAGCAAACATATGGTAATCAAGCTCCTGCAAATTATGTTAATCAGCAATATGCAGGTCAATATCCTGCCCAACAACCTATGCCTCCGGCATGGGGCGCAAATCAAGTTAAGAAAAAATCAAATAAAAAAGTGATTGGTATTACTATTAGTGCTGTAGTTGTAGTTGCCGTGATAGCCGTAGTTTTGTTTTTATTTGTTCTTCCTGGCGGTTCACCGCAAAAAACTGCAAAACAATTGGAAAAAGCAATTCTGACTCAAGATGAAAAATTAGCACGTGATTGTTTTGATGCTGCCACTTTACAGGAATTTCCGGAATCTATTTTTGAAGAATTAGATATGGGCATAGGTTCTTCAGGAATGGAATTTTTTGGTGTTAATATGCTAGACTATTTGAATTTTGAACTTAACGTACTGCAAGTTTACAATGAAGGACTTCAGAAAAATCAATGTGTAGTTGCTTTAGAAATGAGCATGTCATTTGACGAAAAGCTAATACAAGAATTAGGTAAATTCGTGCCGACTGACGATTTAGGAGATTATGGATTAATGGATGAGTTAGCAGGTTTCAAGGAAGTTGAGGTCTTGGCTATGGTAAAAGAAGGCTCGAAGTGGAAGTTCAGTATGCCTTTGACTGAGGATTTATCTGACTATATCTATAGAATTCGAAGTTATTATTAAAACTGGATATTGCTATGGACAAATATTATCTTAATCAAAATAAAACTGGATTATTTTTAATTGATATCCAAACCAAATTAATCCCTGCAATTTATCAGCATGAAGCTCTGGTTAAACCGACAAACACTTTAATCACAACAGCCGAATTGTTCAACCTACCAATTTATGTAACGGAACAATATCCGAAAGGTTTAGGACCGACAATTCCGGAACATATGTCCAAATTGGAAAAGTTAGAAGCCAACTTTTGGGAGAAAACAAGTTTTACTGCTTGCTTGCCGGAAATAATTGAAAAATTCAAATCAGATAAAATTGATACTTTGATTATTGCCGGTGTTGAGACACATGTTTGTGTTTTTCAGACAGCCCGAGATCTTCTGAGATTGGATTATAATGTTTATTTAGCGTCAGATGCTGTAGGTTCACGGGATCCTGAAAATAAGAAGAATGTTTTAGACTTGATGTCTGACATGGGTGCAGTTATTTCAAATAGTGAAACAATCGCTTTTGATTTATTAAAAGATGCCAAAGCTTCACAATTCAAAGCTATTTCCAATGCGGTAAAATAGGAGTGAAATATGTATTGCATTCCTTGTACAGGTGAAACTACATATACATGGTTAATAATTGTCTTGATTGTACTATTGATTTTAGTAGTTGGATTTAGAATATTCTTAAATAAAAAGGATAAGTGAGATTAAATAAATAAATTAAGACTGAGTAAAAAATATAAAATACAATAGATGCAATTCGAAAAATAATACTCGTTATACAAAATTTTTAAGGGGCCTCGAAGGGCTCCTTTTTTATGTGCCGAGCAATGTTCATTAAGAGCACATAAAATGTGGTAAATGGTAATATGTAGTAGATGCAATAATCCGAATCTTGCCCAACAACCTATGCCTCCAGCATGGGGCGTAAATTAAGTTAAGAAAAAATCAAATAAAAAAGTGATTGGTATTATTAGTGCCATAGCTGTAGTCGCTGTACCAGCTACAGTTTTCTTCATGTTTATTTTTCCCAAACTCGGCAGCTCTCAGAAAGAGACTTTTTCTGGCAGCTCACAGCAAAAAACAGCAAAGCAATTTGAAAAAACACTTCTGACCCAGGATGAAGAATTAGCACGTGATTGTTTTGATGCTGCCACCTAACAGCAAATTTCGGGACCAATTTTAACTGAATTCGACATGGGCATTGATTCTTCAGAAATGGATTTTATGGGCGTTAATATGCCAGACTACTTAAATTTTGAACTTAACGTACTGCAAGTTTAGAATGAAGGACTTCAGAAAAATCAATGTGTGGTTGCTATAGAAATGAGTATGTCAGTTGATAACAAGTTAATACAAGAGCTAGGTAAAGTTCTACCGGATGATGGTTTAGATTATGATTTAGAAGAAGAATTATTCAAAGATTTTCAGGAAGTGGCGTTCTTAGCTATGGTAGAAGAAGATTCAGAATGGAGATTCAGCCAGACTTTGACAGAGCTATTATCAGATTATATCTATAAAATCGAAAATGCGTATTAAAACCTTCACTTTCATATTAAAGATCAAAATTTGCAGGGATCAAAATTCTGAGCTGCAATCGGATCAGAATGATGAGCCAATTACAATTATTTTCTAATTGCTATTATTTATCATGATTAGCAGTGATTTTACCCGGATCAAAATTTTCTAAATCTTGGATTTTTTCTTTATTAAAGTTGAAGAATTTTTCTGAAGAAGCTTTAGGACAGTTCAGAGCACAATTGATTGTATGTAATTTCAATCTCTCCATGGTTTCTTCGCTAATATGATATTCCAAACGACAGGCGTCATCATAAGCCGTTTCTTCGCTGACACCCATTGCCATAAAATATTCCGCTAAGAACATATGTCTTTCATATATATTTTTGGCGACTTTATGACCGGTTTCAGTGAGAATTAAATTTCCACTATCGGAAAATTCAAGGTAGCCATCGTCTGCCAGGAGATGCACTGCTCTACTGACGGAAGGTTTGGAAAATCCCATTGCATTAGCTAAGTCTACAGAGCGCACAAGTCCTTGTTTTTGTTGCAGGATATAAATGTTTTCTAAATAGTTTTGACCAGATTCCAGTAGCCCCATTCAAAATCTCCTTTTTAATGTAATTTTAAAGTAGTATCAATATAAATAT
>JAAYNE010000002.1 GCA_012521015.1 Clostridiaceae bacterium
AGTTGATTTTTATCAAGCAATTCCATAAATAGATGCTTCTTTTCTTCAAACGAGAGAGATTTAAAATCTTCTGCTTGAGGATTAATATCCTTTGGATCTACATAACAGCTTATAAAACCTGTTTCTCTCATTTCGTGCCAAATAACAGCAAGCTCTTCATCATTTTCAGCAATTTGTATGCGATCAGCGTAATTTTGATTTAGTTTTGCAAGTTCGCAATACACGAAAGAGCCGCCACCTTGCCAGTTAACAGCTTTGGAAATGCCACCTTGTTCTCCATCAATGACTTTTTTAAGTCTTTCTACCGCAATAGTTTCTATGTAGTCCATCTGTTCCACACCGATATAGTTTCTACCCATTTTATGGGCAACTGCCGCAGTTGTACCGGAGCCTAGATGAAAATCAAGCACTATATCATTTTCTTTTGTCGCTACCTCAATAATAGCTTTAATTAAATTCTCAGGCTTCGCATAACTAAATTCTTCACGTCCGAACATAGTGTCAATTTCGTTATTTCCATCTTTGTTTTTTGCATCGCCAAACAATACTTTAAGAAAATCTTGTATTTGAAAATCTGAAATTACTGATGATAATTTTCCTGATGCATCATCTTCGCTTTTAAACTTACGCATGTAAGGTTTGGTAATGCTGAGAAAATCATAGTCACCTGGAAATACAATAGCCCCTTTTTGATAGTAATAATCGAAAGTATCTTTTGTAATGCACCAAGTTCTTTTTTCACTCGGCGGGTATTCTTCTCCTGTTTTAGGGTTTACTATGGTAAAAAAGGAGTTTTTTCTCTCACTTGCTGTAGTTTGTTTGGTTAAATCCGCAAGTCGCCATGGTTGATCTGGATAGTCATCAGTAGTATAATAATTTCGTTCTACGGTTCTGCCTACCGGAGAATTCTTATCATCAACATTTGTATAACAAAGTAACCAGTCAAAATCCTGTGAAAAGTTAAAAGGAACGTCCGATTTACCATGTCTGGTTCTTCGTGGAATAGTGCCAATAAAATGCTCTCTTCCAAAAATATCGTCTGCAAGTACTTTCAAATAATGCATTCCATCTTCACTTATACTTATCCAAATAGTTCCACCCTTGGCAAGCAATTTTTTTGCAATTTCAAGACGATTTTTCATGAAAACTAGCCATGTTGAAAAATTAAAATTCGGATTGTATTTAAATGAATCATCTTCTTTAAGCTTGTTAAAATAGTATGGTGGATCGATATAGATGCATTGTATTTTGCCCTCGTATCTTTTTAATAACGAGGAAATTGCAAGCAGATTATTCCCTTTTATAATGAGGTTATCAGTATCTTTATATTCTGTAATCGGTTCTACGCCTTCAGTAGTATAAAGTTTTGCATTAGTTAACACCTTAGGATAAAGGAGCCTGTCCACTTCATCTGGTGCAAGCGTTTCGTTATAGAATATTTCATCACGCTTTTGATCTTCTTTTGTTTGACCGCCTTCAAGAATGCAGTCTTTATAGGGAAAAACGAGTTCCACATCTTTTGATGTAGATATATACTCGCCTCGACTATTTACAAGAC
>JAAYNE010000117.1 GCA_012521015.1 Clostridiaceae bacterium
AGTCGAGTTTCCGACTATGCAAAATAAAATTAAAGCCGAGTTTAACATTGAGTTAGACCCGGCTTTTTTTATGGTACAATAACAAGAATATGACAAGTATAAATATTTTATTTATCGGAGATATTGTAGGGCGTCCCGGTAGAAAAATTCTTAAGAATAAATTACCATTACTTAAACAGCAGTACATGCTGGATTTTGTTTTTTGTAATGGGGAAAATTCAGCTGGCGGTTTAGGTATTACTGCAGCAATTGCCGGAGAATTATTGAATACCGGTATTGACGGAATAACTCTTGGCAATCATATATGGAGTCAAAAAATTTGGCTCCAACAAGCTATTCATTTCAAACAGATATGTCGTCCGCTCAATGCTCCGGATGATTGGCCGGGTTTTGATCATATTTATATAAATAAAGATAACTATGATGTTTTATTAATAAGTTTAATGGGACAAGCATTTATGAATCCTCTTTTAACCAATCCGTTTCAAGTGATAGATCAAAAGTTGCCAATATTTAAAGAAAAATATTGTACGAAGAATATTATTGTAGATTTTCATGCTGAAAGCACAGCTGAAAAAATAACAATGGGTTATTTTTTGGAAAATAAGGTGCTTGCTGTTTTAGGTACACATACTCATGTACAAACTGCAGATGAAAAAATTCTGGGCAATGGCACTGCTTTTATCACTGATATAGGTATGACCGGACCTGCTGGCGGAGTTTTGGGTATGAGTAAAAAAGTTGCTGTTGAACGGGCGATGAATTTGTTACCGGCTATGTATAATATTGATAAAGATCCTTTTGCTATGCTCAACGCTGTATTGCTGACAGTTGATCCGAATGCCGGGCAAGCTAAAAAAATAGAAAGAATTCAAATTTTTGATCATGTTTTCGAATAACATTATAGATAGATTATTTAGAGCAAAATTTGCAAGACAAGCTAAACAAAAGTCTAAAAGAAATAATAGAAAAAAATTTCTAATTTTATTTTTAGTTTTTACGTTTTTACTCAGTTCCTGCTCAATTTTTTCAAAAGAAAACAAAGAAGAAACTAAATCAGATCAGAAAAAAACCGAAGCGAGTGTAGATGCAGATGTTGAAACAACAAAATCAACTGAATCTTTGACTAAGCCGAATGGTGAATCTTCAGTTTTGAGAATTTATTGGCAAGCACGTGATGATTATAATCCGTTAAATACTTTTGATTATTCAGGCAAAGCTGCCTACCAATTAATGCACCGTTCGATTTTCAAAATTAACAAAGCAAATGTTTTAAGTATGGATTTGGCACGTTCAGCTTCATATATTGTTGACAAAAATCAGTATCGGATCGAATTAATTCCCGGCATTACTTATTCAAACGGAACATTGATTACAGCAAAGGATTGTGCAGCGTCAATTTTACAATATAAAGTAAATCTGTCAAAATACTTTGCTCAAAGAAATTCGGAAAGTGAGTCGGAACAAACGGAAAATCAAGATATAGAGACGGAGCAAATAGAAAATCAACAAATAGAATCAAAGAAAAATCTTGCGCTAATAATGCAAAAATATCCGGATCTACTTCCGACAAATAATAATTTACTGACACAGCATGATGAAGAATTTATATCTTTAAAAACCTTAAGTAATGAATTAGAACTTTTGTCGTTAATTCATGAAGTAAAAGCTATTGATAATCGGACTTTGGAAATAAATTTACGTGATCCTGATGATGAATCTTTAGAAAATGATGCTGATAATATTGATGAGAATAATCAATATTTAGAAAATGTTGATATGCCAGATATTTTTGATGAAAATAATGAGGAGATTTCAGATAACGCTGAAAATTTGGACAATACTGATACTGATAATACAGAAGATTCAGAAAAGAGGATTTACTATGAAAAAGATCCCGGATTGTTATTTGCATTAACTATGCCGGTAATTCCTGAAAGCTTGGTAACCACTATAAGTTTGCCGACAATTACCAGTGGAAATTATTTGGTAGAAAAGAATGAACAAGGTAATGTTATATTATGTGCAACGGATTCAAATTTTGATTTGCAAAAAATTCAATTGGTGGCATTTCCCGATATCAAATCAGCGATGACTGCCTTTGTTGAAAATAAATTGGACTTTATTTATCTTACAGAATCAAATTATAATATATTCTCTAAACAAAATAATGCCAATATTTTATCATTTCCGGGACAGAGATATTATTACCTTTCTTTCGGCAATGGTGAAACGGTAAATATTCCTGAAATTAAAAAAGCTTTAATTAATATTTGGGAAGTCAGAGATGATTTAACTTCATCTTTAACCGGCGATCAATCTAACAATCATTTGCCTTTACAATATAATGATCAGGCAATTTCAATATTTAATCTTTTCGAGCAACGATCAGATTCTCTTGATATTAAAACTATTCATGAATTTAAAAGTGGAGATACTAGGTTAAAGGTTCTTGTACCTGACAGTACTTTGGAACGAGATTGGGCTTTTGTATTAAGAGAGAAAATGTTGGAGACAAATATTAAAATGGAGCTCGAATATGTTGAACCTGATTTATATCAAGTGGCATTAGAACAAGGTAATTACGATTTAGCCTTCAATAGAATTGATTTATTCTGTCCGATGAGCATTCTTGACACTTTTGAACAAATAAAACCTTCTACGTTGGAAGTACTGACTGGAAATGAAACAGAATTATATCAAGAAATCAATGATTATTTTTATTCAGTTGACCGCAAAATAGATCCGAAGATTTTAAATGAAAAGAATCAAGCATATCGAGATTTTATTAATCAAAAATCTTCTGAGTTAGATATTTTGGGAATTGGTTTTGCTCCGGTCGGCATATTCTTGGCAAAAAGTATTGAGGGTACTTCAGAGTCTCATTTGGCAGAGCCGTATTTAGGTTTGGAGGATTTATGGGTTTGGCAGTAATCATTTCACTGGCAATTATTGTTTTGGATCAGTTAAGTAAACATTGGATTTTGAGCAATTTGTCTTTATATGAAACTATCCCTATAATAAAAGATTTTTTTTCGTTGTTTCATATCAGAAATAGTGGCGCAGCTTGGGGCATGTTATCAAATCAAAGCTGGGGAATATATATTTTAACGATTATTTCGATAATAGCTTCTATTTTTATTTTCTACCTTATTTACATAAATGATATTAAACCGCTGCGAATTATACTTGCTTTAATTTTAGGCGGTAGTGTCGGCAACTTAATTGACCGGATCAGATTTAATTATGTTGTAGATTTTTTAAGTTTTACTTTTGGTGATTATCATTTCCCGGCTTTTAATATTGCTGATTCTGCTATAGTAGTTGGTGCAATTTGTCTTGTTATATATTTGATTTTTAACCCCAAACAGTTAAAGAAAATAAAATTGACTAACAGAGTTGCTGTAAGTTCTAATCTCAAGCCAGAAATTGAATCCGAGAACAGTTTTACTGAAATCAGACCGGACTTCGAAGTTAGGGATGAATTCGATTCAATAGGTGAAAAATCGGAGACCGAAACCAAAGATGAATAATAATTTGTCGGATGAGAAAGTTTTTTATATGGATAATTCGGAAGTCAGGTTAGATCGCTGGCTTGCAGAACAAATGCCTGAATATTCTCGTTCGCAGATTGCTCAATGGATAAAAGACCGCAAGATACAAGTTGAAAATTTCTCTGAACTGAAAACGAGAACTATTCTGCCTGCAGGTACAAAAATTACGCTTCGCGTTCAATCAAATCCGGCTAGTTTAACGCAATTGCGACCACAAGCTATGGCGCTCGATATTATTTACGAAGATGCTGATATGCTGATTATTAATAAGCCAATTGGTTTAACCGTTCATCCAGGTGCCGGGAATCAAGATAAAACCTTGGTAAATGCATTGCTGGCGTACACTGAAGGTGATTTGTCAGATCTTGCAGGACCTGAACGAGCGGGTATAGTACATCGTTTGGACAAAGATACTTCAGGCTTGCTCCTGGTTGCAAAGAACAATCATTTTCATTTGGCAATGACGGAATTATTTAAAAAAAGGCAAGTTACACGCAAATATCGAGCTTTAGTCTGGAATAAACCAGAAACAAAAACCGGGACGATTAATGCTCCGATTGGCAGAAGTCCCAACAATAGAACAAAAATGGCTGTTGTAGCAAATGGAAAAGCTGCAATTACTCACTTTCGCTTGATCAAAGATTTTGTTAATAGTGAAAAAAAAATTTGTGCCAGTGAATTGGAAGTTGAACTTTATTCAGGAAGAACTCATCAAATTAGAGTACATTTAGCTTATATTAATTTACCAATTATCGGTGATCCGTTATATAATCTAAAGAAAGATGATTTAGGGATGCCGGCACAAGCTTTATATGCAGCATATCTCGCATTTATTCATCCGTTAAGCGGTTTTCCTTATCAATTTGAAATACAGCCACCTAATTATTATCGTAAAGCGAAAGAGTATTTAGAGAAGATGACAGATATAGTCACTTAGAAAATGCTATGAAAAAGTAGAGATTTAAATGTTTGGTTAGAATTATATTTTGAGGATTAATGACAAAAAATAAAGAACCAATAAGAATAGCTATCGCATTTATCTTGATCATATCAGGTTTCATTTTGGGTCGCCATTTTATTCAAATTAGATCTGAAGCGGATTCGACTTTAAATCTCGCTGCAATTCAAGAAGCCAGATTGGAATTAGTTGAATTGCAGAAGGTACGAGAAGATTTAGAAACTGATTATAAAAAATTACGTAAAGAACTAAATGATTTATGGTATGAAGTTATTGATACAGATGATGAGGAACAATTGAAATCATTGGATAAATTGGCAAAAACACGTGAAATTGCCGGATTAACTGAAGTTAAAGGTAATGGTGTAATCGTAACGGTCAATGATAAAGAGAATTACGATCCGCTCGAAGATCCGGTTGAATCATTAATTCATGATCAAAATATAATTTACTTGGTTGATTTATTGGTGGATAATGGTGCACAGGCTGTATCAATTAACAATTTACGCATTGTGAATTCCAGCCAGATTTTTTGCGTTGGTACAACGGTTCTTTGTAATAATCAGAGAACAATACCGCCCTATGAGATTAAAGCGATTGGTCCTCAAGAACAGTTAAAGGCTGCTCTGGATACAGATCCGCTCTATCTCAAATTACAGGAAGCACCTTATTTTGTAAGATTTTCCAGTGAGCTGGCTAATGATTTGGTCATAAATGAATATGAAACACCCGGCACAATAGCAAAAGATATTGAGTACTTAAAAATTGTAACTGATCCTGAAATTCAAAAAAAATTGGAGTGAATTAATTTAAGTTGAGGCTAATCTGAATTAAAAAAATTGAAACGAAATCAGAAATTCGATAGTAAAAAGTGATTAATTTAAATATTAAGAGGTTGTAATGCGAATCAGGAATTCAATAATAAAATATAGTGCAATAACAGTAATTGCTATAATTTTGGGGATAGCTTTGGCTTTACAAATTAAAACCAGCAATATCGCTGCTCATGAAAGCAGGGATTTGACCGAATTGCAAAACAACGTCCGAAGTTATGCCGAAAAAAATGCTGAACTTAATGATCGAAATAAAGAACTATATAGCGAAATTGAAAAATTGCGTAGTGATCAGCTGGAAGGTGATATAAATTATCAAGATATTTTAGCAGAACAGGAGAAACTATCTGTTTTTGCCGGTTTAACAGCTGTTCAAAATTCCGGGATTACTGTAACTCTGGGTATGGCGGGGCAGTCAATGATCACAGATTCATATATCCGTTTTGTAGTAAACGAACTTAATGCATTGGGTGCACAAGCCATTTCAATCAATGAACAGAGAAAAGTAGCTACGACAGAGATCAGAGCAAGTAGCGAGAGTATTATAATTAACGGAGTAGCTTATCCGCGCAGTGAAGATTTTGTTATTAAGGCCATTGTTCCGTTTGAACAGCAAGATTCGATAGTCTTGGCATTGGAAACATTAAAAAATGCTTTGAAAGAACAAATGGATTCCGAGCAACAAATTGAAATGATAATTTCCATTGAACAGAAAGTGGTAATCCCTGCTTTGAGTGAAGATAGCATAGCATATAAAACACATTTATTAAATCCGGTAGAAGACAATGAATAAATTGATTTTTTACGTAATGAAGTTTTTAGCATGAAAGGATCAATAAAGTCAGATATGGCAATAGAGAATTTTACAGTTTCACCACTTGAAGGAATCAAGTTATTAGGACAATTAAATTCCAATGCAAGACAGATCGACGGAGCCTTTGGAGTTGAAACCGAATTATCTGCTAACGGCTTATCGATCAGCGGTGATCCGGTACAAATTGAAAAAGCGGTTCAGGTCTATCAACGTCTCTTAGAAGGTATCAGACGTGGTGCTGATCTTGATGCTCAACTTGTAAATTATTTAACCAACGCAGCTTTAGCCGGAGATGAAGATGATGTAGACTTTAGCCCGGACTTAATCTGTATTACTGCCAAAGGTAGACCGGTATATAGTAAAACTGCCGGTCAAAAAAAATACGTAACTGCAATTCAGAATAATGAATTAACGTTTTCAATCGGGCCTGCCGGTACAGGAAAAACTTATTTGGCTGTAGCAATGGCGGTTAAAGCTTTTCGAGCTCAAGAAGTTTCGCGGATAATTTTGACCAGACCGGCAGTAGAAGCCGGTGAGAAGCTGGGTTATTTACCGGGTGATCTTCAGATGAAAGTTGATCCTTATATGCGACCACTTTACGATGCGCTCTATGATTTAATGGGGTATGAAGCATATCAAAAGAATTTGGAAAAGGGTATAATCGAGGTATCGCCTTTGGCATATATGCGAGGTAGAACTTTGGATGATTCCTTTATTATTTTAGATGAAGCCCAGAATACTACTCCGGAACAAATGAAAATGTTTCTGACCAGGATCGGTTTTCATTCCAAAGCGATTGTAACAGGTGATATTACTCAAATTGATCTGCCTGCCAGTACGAGAAGCGGATTGATCGGGGTACAAAATATCTTGCAAAATATTGAAGGAATTGAATTTGTCCATTTGAATGCAAAAGACGTCGTGCGCAATGATTTGGTGCAAAGAATAATTGTCGCTTATGAAAAAGCCGATAAACAAGCCAATAAACGTAGAAAGAAGGACTAATCATGAGCAAACAGACGAACCAACAGAGACATGCATTGAAATTCGGTAAATCGGGTACACGAGGTAAAACACCTCAAAGTAAAAAGATATTATCAGGTGTTTTAATGGGGATTGTTGTTTATATTGCAGTTTGTTTTATTGTTTATAAAGGATCTTTACCTACGACTTATAACTTGAAGGTTAATGATATTAGTAAATATGATATTCAAGCTCCCAGAACTTTTGTCGATCAGAAAGCAACGGAAATCAGAGCAAAAGAGGCCGAAGATGCCGTTCCTAAAAAAATGATCAAAAATGATCAAGCTACCACTGTGTCTTTAGCAAATATTGAAGCCTTTTTGGATTTGGTAAGTATCAGACGGGAACAGTTGTATTATCGCAAAGATATCAAACCGACCGAAACTAAAAAAAACACAATAACTACTACTGAGAATTCGGACAATAATCAAGAAACCACTAGGAAAAATAATAACGATAATGATATTTATCAGCCTTCCAAAGCTGAGATAGCAACTGCTGCAACCCCAATGCTTTCAGAGATCAATCAAAATTTTGATATTCAATTAGATCTAAGCCATGCAGTTAGTTTATTGAGTATGGAAGAATCTCGTTTTAATTACTTTTCGGAAACTTTAGTTTCCATGTCGGAATCGATCATGCAACAAGCCATGGATTCCGATCAACTTTTACAAAATATTCAGGATCATGTGTATAGAAATTCTGAAAATCAAGATTTTTTTGTGGCAGATAATGAAATTTTGGACTACATCTTAAAAAACTTGCTTAAGCCTAATGTTCAGTATGATAAAATCGGTACGGACAAAGCTAGAGAAGATGCAGCTAATCAGGTGCGGAATAATCCGATCATGATTAATGCCGGAGCACGGATTGTTTCCCAAGGCGATGTTATTACGCAAGACACTTATGATATTCTGGAAGAATTAAACTTAACCGATGCAGGAGAATTTGACTGGTATAAATTTTCCGGGATAGCTTTATTTAATCTGTTTTTGTTGTCCATTCTGATTGTGTATTTTAAATCATTTCATGCGAATATTTTATTTAGTAGACAAACTTTATGGTCACTGGTTGTAGCCATTTTTATACCATTTTTAGTTGCTTATTATATGGCGGATACATATCCTTTAGCTCCTCCGATCTATTTTTCGACAATTATTATTTGTGCCTATTTTGATTTAAAAACCTCAATTGTTGTTTCAACGGTTCTCGCACTTGGTATAACTCCGATGTCTTCATTCCATCCTTATTTCCTACCAGTAGTATTGATCGGCTGTTTGGCGGCAGCATTTTTTGCCCGCAAAATCAGTCGACAAGATAATTATATAAAACTGATTAGTGCTACAACAATAGCAAGCTTAGGTACAGTATTAGCATTAAGCATTATACAAAAAGATACAATTGTCGTTTTGATGAATAATGCAGTTACCGTAACAATTTCTACAATGATTTCCGTAATTGCGGCAATTGGTGTAATGCCGATTTTTGAAATAATTTTCAATACAGTTTCGCCTATTAAAATTATTGAATTATCTCAGCCGGGACATCCTTTATTAAAACGTTTATTTACTGAGGCACCGGGCTCATCGCAACACTCTATGATGGTAGCAAATCTGGCTGATGCCGGGGCGGAAGTAATTGGAGCGGATTCAACTTTGGCACGGGTCGGAGCATATTACCATGATATCGGTAAATTAGAAAATCCTTTAATGTTTACAGAAAACCAAGCAGGAGAAAACCCGCATGATCGTTTGACACCTGAAGAAAGTTGTCGGATTATTACAGCTCATACTGAAGATGGTCTAAAATTAGGACAAAAATATCGTTTGCCCGAACCTGTATTGAAAATGATTTATGAACATCATGGAACTACCTTACTTCAATTTTTCTATCATAAAGCGAGTCAAATTGCGGAACTTGAGGGGAAAGAACCTCCAAACAAAGATACTTATCGTTATCATAATCCATTGCCGAGCTTTAAAGAATCAGCAGTTTTAATGTTAGCGGATTCGGTTGAAGCGGCAATGAAATCATCACAAATTAATACTCTGCCTGAAGCGGAAAAATTTATGCGTAACATATTCAAAATCAAAATCGACCAAAATCAATTGATTAATTCCGGTCTGTCTTTTCGCGATGTTGAGTTAATTTTAGAAGCTTTCTTACAAGTTTATGCAGGTCAATTCCATAGCAGAATTAAATATCCCGAATCGAAGGAAAGGGATAATGCTAATGAATAAACCTGAATTGAGCTTGGAATTATTTTTTCCGGAGTTTTGCTTTAAAAAGCCATTAGCAACTTCGGAGCATATTCTGGATTTGAATAGATATTTAGATTCAGAACAATCTTCAAATTTAGAGAAATACTTGGATTTAGAGCAATCTTCAGATACAGATTTACCGCAAATGTCCGAATCTGAAAAAAAATTGTTTAGTGAATTAAAGTTAGAACAAACAGATTTGCTAAATGATCTTTTATTTGAACTCAGTAAAATAATCTTAAATAGAGAGAAGAGTGTTCAGCAGCTTTTGCTTCAACAAGAACTATCTGCTCGGATTGATGTTGAATTAGTTCCCGGTCAAACCATGCGACAGATTAATACTTCAACCAGAGGAATAGACGAAATTACGGATGTTCTGTCATTCCCAACTTTCTCTTTTGAATTAATCCACAAAAGTCGCAAAGCAAAGAAATGTGAAATAGAGGATTTTGATTTTATAATAGAACCATATGCCTGGCTTGATCCGACCGCTGAATATGGCACAATTAGCTTAGGTGAAATATTAATTTGTCCCTTAAAGGCTCAGGAACAAGCAGAAGAATTAGGTCATTCTTTAATTCGCGAAGTATGTTTTTTATTTATGCACGGTTTATTACATTTATGCGGTTACGATCATCAAACAGAACAGGAGGCGGCCGGGATGTTTGCCTTACAGAGAAATATTATGCCGGAATTGGAAAATCTGATTAATAAGTATTTTGATTTTGAGGAATAATATGCCGAAAACTAATTTTAAATGCGGATTTGTAACACTTGCAGGACGAACCAATATAGGTAAATCGACTTTGCTTAACCAAATTATGCAAGCGGAAATTGCAATAGCCACCCATAAGCCGCAAACAACCAGACATTTGATTAAAGGAATTTATCAAGATGAGCAGTGTCAGATTATTTTTATTGATTCACCGGGCATGCATCAACCGGCTGATCAATTAGGACGCAATATGCGCAAAGCAGCTTCTGTTGCGATTCAAGAAACAGATGCAGTTGTCTTATTGATTGATGCCAGGTCTGAATTGGAAATCGGTGAAATCGAAAAACAAATAATAGATTTGGCAACTTCCAGCAATAAAGATTTGATTTTGGTAGTTAACAAGATTGACTTAGTAGAAAAAACAAGAATATTGCCTTTAATCCAAGAATATATAAAATATACCGACTTTAAAGCGGTAGTTCCAATTTCGGCAAAAAATAATGATGGAATTGACCTCTTGCTTGCAGAAATCAAAGACGTATTACCCAAAAATTCACCCCTAATTATTGATGGCAGTTATACGGATCAAACTGAAAGAATTTTAGCAGCTGAATACATCAGAGCTGAGATTATCGAACAAATTTCCGAAGAAGTTCCTTACAGTGTAGCAATTAAAATCGAAGAATTTAATGAAATTTTTGATATTAATCATCTGCGTGTCAAAGTACAAATTCATGCTACGATTTTTGTTGACCGCGAAAATCATAAAATGATTCTTTTAGGGAAAAAAGGTAGACAAATTGCTGCTCTGGGTAAAGCGAGCCGGGAGCGAATCAGTGAAATGCTGGATTGCCCTTGTGATTTAATGCTATATGTCAAAGTCAGAACTGATTGGCGCAATAAGTATTCCCAACTAAAAGAATTAGGCTATAGCAGTCAAGATTTGATTTTATGAGTTTTATTAAAACAAAAGGATTTGTTATACAAAGCATTGCCTATCGGGATTCAAACCGTTTACTTAAGTTGCTTACTCCGGAACATGGTTTAATTACATGTTCAGCTCAAGGTGCGAAAAGCAAAAAAAGTACTTTGCGGATTGCCAGTAATCCTTTTGTGTTTGCGGAATATGAATTATTTTATTATCGTGAGCGCTATCGGGTACAAGCTGCAAGTATCATTGATGCTTATTTACCGTTAATGGAAGATATTAAACGTTTAACTTGTGTTTCTCATTTGGCAGAGTTAGTTTTAGATGTTTTACACGATAATTGCAAAGGCAAAACCAGCTATCTGTTTTGGGCATATGCATCTTATAAAATTACTACCGATCCAGATCCAATTTTAATGACTAATCTTGCTCAATTAAAATATTTGTCGGAACAAGGGTTTGCACCTTGGATAGAAAATTGCTTGATTTGCGGAAAAGAATTTTCTGATCAAGGGGCGAGATTCTATTTTTCTAAATGCGGTGCGATATGTGAACAGGATTCTTGTCGAAAAAATATCGGTCCTTCATCGATTATTGATCTATCACTTAGTGCTTTAGTGACACTGATGTTTCTTATTCATAATCCCTATGAAAAATGTTTCAATTTGCAGTTATCCTCAAGAGTTCGGCAAGAAATTATTAATTTTTCTGAACGTTATTTAACTTTCGTTATGGAAAAAAGTTATCAGAAACTCAATATTATTAAATCATTGGAAGATTTCGAACGAGGAAATATTAAATGAGTAAATATAATGGATTCCTATCTATTGCGAATCACAAAAAATATTTGATTATTCTTTCCAATGAGGAAAACATTTCACGTAAGAAGTAGATCATCACTTGCGATGACTGCTCAAAAAAATAAATACGTATAAAAGTATCAGCTATCAGCAATGGTCTTGCCAGAAAATTTCAATTTCAGAGAGCAAGTCTTGATGTTGGTCGAATTGTTTAACTAACCAATCGTCCGGGAAAATAGTTTGCCATTCAGGACTTGAGTAGCGATCGTCGATTAATACTGCAAAGCCGACATCTTGCTCGCTTCTAATCAATCGTCCTACAGCTTGTTGTACCCGATTAAATCCTGGATATTGATAACCGTAAGCTCGTCCGCCTTCAAATTTTTCTGCATAATATTGAGTCATAATTTCACGTTCTGGTGATATTTGCGGCATACCGGTACCAATCACAAAAACACCGGATAATTTTTCGCCTTGCAAATCAATTCCTTCATTGAAGTGACTGCCTAGAACTGCGAAAGCTAACAGACTTCTTGTACCAAATTCTTCAAACTTATTTAAAAAAGATCTTTTTTGTAATTCTGTCATATTTCTGTTTTGAAAGATTAAATCGACGTTATTAATAGATTTTGTTGCCTTTCCTACTTTGTTTTTTATTTGAAAAAGATATTGGTAAGACGGAACAAAAATCAAATAATTTCCAATATGTTTTTGACAAGCTTCAAGAATAAATTTCGTAATTAAGGACATTGTTTGTTCGCGATCTTTGAAACGAACCGAATATTCAGTCAAAGCAGTAATTAATCGATTCTCATGTGGAAATGGTGAAACTAGCGACAACATTTCAGCCGGCTGTTCTCTAAGTTTACTGTTTAACAGAGCATGGTAATAGTTAATTGGTGATAATGTTGCAGAAAAGAATATTATAGGATGTATATTTAAATAGCAATCTGTTAAATGTTTTGCAGTATCTAAGGCTAATAAATAAATATCTGCAAAACCGATTTGGCTTGGTCTGAATGCGGTTATATAAGCTTCATTAAAATAAAACTCTGCAACTTTGACAAAGTATAACAAGTCAAACCAAAAATCCAAAATTAATTGTTTACCTTCAAAAACTCTTTGTTGGTCAAGAAAATTCCTAATCTGATAAATTAATCTGCCGATTTTGCTTAAAAATAAGTCCGGTAATTGTCTTACTCCGATAAAACCTTGATCAATTAACCATTGAGAATTCAATTGTTTGGAAAAAAAGTTATTATATTCAGGTTTTTTACAGCTCTTAAATATTTCGGAAAAGTTTTGCAACTCATTAATTATGATTTCCAGAGTATTGATTAATGAGCTATATTGATTGCTAAAGTTAAGTTGTTGATGTTTTAAAATGTTACTAATTTTGACAATATCTTCACCTTTAATTCCGGCTGAATACATCATTCTTGCTCTGGACGGAAGGTTATGTGCTTCATCAATCAGGATTGCCGTTTTATTATTCTCGTCCTTAATTCCGAAAAACTGTTGGATTTTGGCTTGAGGATCGAATATGTGATTATAATCCCCAATAATCACATCACAAAAACCCGCAAAGTCGAGCGACAGTTCATGCGGACAAACCTGATGTTTGAGGGCTATTTCAGTAATATTTTGCGGATTAATTTCTTCTAAAGGCAATAAATCATTAATCGCATCAGGCAATCTTTGATAATAGTCAATTGCGAAGGGACAAATTGTTTGATCGCAAAATATATCTTGTTTAGCACAAATTTTCTCTTTGGCTTGAAGTAGAATACTGCGAATCATAAAACCGCAATTGCGCAAAATCTGCAGACTATTTAATGCAACATCTCTGGTAGCAATCATGGCAGTTGCATAAAATATACGGTTGACGTATTTTGCACTTAAAGCTTTCAGGGCAGGGTAGAGTGTAGCCATTGTTTTCCCGATTCCGGTCGGAGCCTGAACCAAGATTGCAGTATTATCTCTAATTGTTGCTAAAGTCTGACGCATCATTTCAGTCTGACCGTCACGGATAGTCGAAAAGGGAAAACCGGAAGTTTTAATAGATTTGTTACGAATATCTTGCCAGAGAAAAATGTTCCGCATGTGAAATATATATTCCTGACAAGTTTCCATCATGAATTTAGACAATTCATTCCATGTGAAAATTCTGCTCTTTTCAACAAATTCGTCATGATCGACTGCAATATAAACTAATTTCAAGGTTATCACATCATGTTTAAGAGCTTGTCCAATTGCCTCAATCAGATTTGGTGAATTTATTTTAATGTTTTTTGTATAATTTTCATTTTTGATATTTTTAAGTAGATTGGCATAAATTTTGAGCTGTGCCCAATGTACAGGATCACCATGTTCCGGTAAAAAAATACTGTTACCGCGAAAACTTTTTATTTCATATAAAGTAATTTGTTGATTTTTAATAGTTAAATTGTCTAAACGACCATTGATTTTTAAAATAAATTCAGAAGTGGAGTAATCTCCGGATAAACTGAGTTCGGAACATACAAAATCATATCCTTCAACAGATACTTCGTCGGACTTTTCATCAGACGAGGCAATAAATTCTTCACCGTGTGTTTCAGCAGATATATGTTTTTTCTCTGATTCATCATTAGGAACGAACGAGTCGCTTAAGTAAGCAGAGAATTTTTGATGGATTTTAATACCATCAAATGAATCAATTCCACCATAAATAGGTACAGCCAGGCCACCGCTACGGTGGATGATTTCTGCTAATCTTCTGGCTGAAATAGTAATTTGATTTTTATTAAATATATTTTGCATGTAATTTGATCTTATCAAATAATTTCAAGAGTTAAAACAAAAAACTTGCGTTATTTTAAAATACGATAATTCCTAAAAAAGCAGCTATTATAATCAGAAAAATCGGGGAAATGCTTTTTTTTAGAAACTTATTTGAACCGAAAGATATAATGATCAGAATTGCAGCAATAATAATTGACTGAAGATTAAGGCTAATTCCGGTTTTAAATATGAATAAGTTTGTAATCATCATATAACAACCGGTTGCAAGAATTATTCCGATAATACAAGGTATTAGCCCATCAAGTATTGTTTTAACATATTTGTTTTCAAGAACAGTTTTGAGTAATGATGTGATAAGCAAAATAATGATAAAAGCTGGCAGAACGACGGCGATTGTTGTTATTACCGCACCTAGCAAACCTCCTTGATTGCTACCGACATAGGTAGCTAAATTGACCATAATCGGTCCCGGAGTGCTTTCGCTGACTGCAATCATATAGGTAATCATTTCATCACTTAACCAACCATATGACAGAACTACATCTCGAATTAACGGGATTGAACTGTAAGCACCACCAAAAGAGAAACAACCTACTTTGAAAAAACCGAGAAACAGCTCCCAATAAATCATTTTACTGCCTCACCTTTTGATTTAGAATTGTTTTTGACAATAAAAATTACTAAATTAACAGCGGCAGCGATTAACATTAAACTGATGGACGAAAAGTTCCAAGCAAAAATATTAATCAGTAACATTGTAAGAAAAGAGCTAAGCATGATGATTAAGGGAACCGGTTTCTTCGGAATTTTTTTAATCATATTAATTGCGACTTTTAGAATTAAAACACTAACTGCAATTTTGATACCTTTAAATGCTTTAGCAATAATAGTAATTTCTAGAAAATTATTTAAATACATCGAAATTATATATATAACTAAAAATGATGGTAAAACAACACCAAATGTTGATACTATCGACCCGATTAAACCTTTCTGCCGATAACCGACAAATGTTGCAAGATTGATTGCGATAGGTCCGGGTGTGGACTCAGCAACAATGGTTAAATTCATCATTTCATCGTGAGTAATCCACTTGTTATTTTTAACACAAGTTTGTTCAATTATTGGGATCATTGCATAACCGCCACCAAATGTAAAAAGTCCTATTTTAAAAAATGTTAAAAATAAATTAAATAAAAGTTTCATATTTTATTGTCCTCTCGTATGCTTTCCTCATATTCTCTTTTTTGCTTAGATTTAGATCTCTTGTCAATTTTTTGTTTTTTAACTTAGATTTTTATCATTGAATTAAAAATTATATCTTCTATTGTTCAACATACTATTTTTCCGCAAACTCTTGCAACTGTCCGTGTATCTGGATATAGTTTATTCTGTGATTATTTGTAAGCAAACGGCAAGGGAACATGAGCAATAAACGAAAGGATGATATATTATGGGCCTGTTCAAAAAGAAAAATCAATCATTAGCAGGCAACGAGCATTACATTCTTAGGTGTAAGCAATGTGGTCAAGAAGTTGTAAACATCCCCGGAGAGCATATGCCGGAGATGCAATACTACTTCCATCCTAAAACTATGGGAGTGGTTTCAGCTGCCAACGGTCAAACAATTACATATGGTGGACTTCAAGAATTTTTCACTTTACAAGTGTCAGCAGACCAAAGCACAAACATGCCCACTACGCTTGCGGATTGCATGGTCACAATCCATGAGCATTTGGTTTCCCATAATAAGCCTTTGTATATGATTATCATGGATATACTTGCAAACAATACAGTTAGTCATACTTATTTTCCCAAAAAGATTGGCAGTGAAGGTCTGGAGTATCACGGGTTAGATTTTGGCATTCTGCACGATAGAGGACGCGATTTTGAGTTTAACCCAAACCTTTGGGAAAGTGTTGTTGTGGCTGCAAGCCCGAATATTAAAATCAAGGGATTTCCGATGGGAACAGATTATTCCAAGGCTGTATTGCCGGGTATCCATCTGAAACGGCAAGTAAGTGTAAGTATGTTTGATTATCAGCAATATGTCACGATGGCGGTTAACGATCTTTCGGCCATGTGTGGCACCGCTGTTTTGGATGACACTCTTTCGGCCATGTCCGGCATCGCTGTTCTGGGTAGTGCTCTTGAAAAAAATCGAGACTATATCAGGAACCTGGGAGAAGAACTATATGAGGCACATGGCATGAATGCCATGCAGGATGTTTTTGCCGCAGTAACAGAGCGTTACCCTATGCTACGCAGTCAGTTATCTTCAATATGGAACGGTGTTGGTGATTGGACGGATTTGACTTGATGTTGTAGCATTAACACAATCGGAAGTTCACGATGTTTTCTTGATACTCATAATGGGCTAAGGGTGGTGTAAGGTTATCAATATTGACTTTTATATTTCCGGACATAGAAAGGGGTGAGCTATGAGGAGCATTGAAATTCCTTTCGGAAAGAGTAAACTATTTGTTCAAGTGCCTGAAAAACGGCTTAACGCAGTTATTAGACCCAATCATAATCATATAATGTCTGTCTCTCAGAAGGAGGTTGTTCTTGCGGCATTGGCCAATCCTATAGGCACTCGACGTCTATGTGAGTTGGCACGCAATAAGCAACGTGTACTTATTATTACCAGTGACCATACTCGTCCTGTACCAAGTGATATTACCATGCCTCTTTTGCTTGACGAGATTCGTCGAAATAACCCGGAAGTGTTAATAACCCTTTTGATTGCTACCGGTATGCACCGTTCTACTACCGAAGCGGAGTTGCTTGAACGCTTTGGAGACGAGATTGTTGACAATGAATCTATCGTTGTGCATAATGCCTCATCAGATGAGGATATGACGTTTTTCGGCACATTACCTTCCGGTGGGGAACTATGGTTAAATAAGCTTGTAAAAGAAAATGATTTGGTAATATCCGAAGGCTTTATTGAACCTCACTTTTTTGCGGGGTTCTCAGGCGGACGCAAGTCCATTTTGCCCGGAGTGGCTTCCAGAAAAACAGTTTTGTATAATCACAATGCACATTTCATTGCAAACCCCAATGCTCGTCAGGGCAGTTTGGATGAAAACCCCATCCATAAGGATATGCTCTTTGCTGCTAACCAAGCCAAACTAGCCTTTATTCTCAACGTCATCATCGATACAGACAAGAAGGTTGTTGCTGCGGTTGCCGGTGATCATAAAAAAGCCCATCTTGCCGGATGTGTACTGTGTGAAAAGATGGCTCGTGTAGAAAAAGTTGTTTCTGACATTGTTATTACGTCCAATGGAGGATACCCACTGGATCAGAATATTTATCAGTCTGTTAAGGGCATGACAGCGGCAGAGAGTTGTATTCGCCAAGGCGGTGCTATTATCATGTGTGCAGCGCTTGGAGATGGACATGGGGGTGAGGATTTTTACCGCTGGTTTGCTGATCGTCCCAATGCTGAAACTGTAATGCGCGACATTGAAGGTATTCCACCGGAAGAAACCTCTATGGATCAATGGCAGGCACAGATTCTAGCTCGAGTGATGAGCAAAGCAACTTGTTGGATTGTTACAAGTGTTGAGAATCGTGAGCTGATTGAGACTATGCATATGAAATGGGCGCCTGATGTAAAGAGTGCTTTGGCAGAAGCTACTGTTCTTCTGGGTGAAGACTCCACTGTAACGGTAATTCCGGATGGTGTAGGTGTAATCATATGAAAGGAAAAGTATCAAAATATACCAAAAATCCGAACCTCTCTCCGATCAGGGATATTTGGTTCGGATTATCGGTTGCCTGGTGCCGGTGGCGATACATTTTCAAGAAACCTAATACAATCGAGGGTTTGTTGGCTGTCAACAGACAGTATAATCATCTAGGTTAGGAAAGCGAAATATAACTGTATGCTTCCTTATAAATTCTTACTATTTCCTCGTCTGTGAACTTTTGAGGATTATTCCCGGGAGAACCGCTTGCGATTGCGTCCGATGCCATTTTTTCAACAAGTCCTATATACTGTCGATGCTCCGGTGGTCCTCTGCGGTATTTATAAAGCTAGGTTCGCAGGTCAGGTTATTAGATATCTTCTTTTTCAATCTTGGATAAAATTGAGTCAAATACTTCGGCACGGGGTGAAACTTCACTGTTTTTTATTGCTTCTATCGTTTGCTTTCTGCTAACCGGAACAGTTTTTGTAACAACAGAGCCTGTCGTTGTTTGCAAAGCCGGAACCAGTTTTGTGCGAATGACAAATATAATGCCGGCTCCGACCAAAAGTACCATCGGTATCAGCAACCACAACAGACCTGTATTCTTATCCTCAGCTATGTTACTCTGGTCCTCATCCGCAAAAGCCTCGCTTTCGAATACCACAACCTTGTCGCCATAGAGTTCCTTGAACAGTTTTGTGTACTCGGCAAAAATGCTTCTATCTACCTCCACCACAACACGCGCCTCTCTTCCGCTGTCGCCAAAGCCCGGTGCTCCGACTCCTCCCCAACCGACACTGAGACCATAAAATAGTTTATTATTTTCTAAATATTCGGAGGAAATCTCGTTAGAGACCGCCATTAACTCATTGTATGAATATTTAGCACTTCCAAAGGAAAGGCCGGAATCGTTTATCAACATACTGCGAATTTGATTCTCCGCCGTACCGTCATCTTCTACAAGAAGAACGGTAAGATTGTTTGAACTTCCGTCCGTGCTGTATACAAATCCGACATAATCAGGATAACCATTTGTTTCCCAATGTTCATACAGGGCTACGATGTTTTCATAAGTAACATGATTGAGCGATGATCCCTGTACAACAAACTCTGAATTGCTGCTTGAATCAGTTGCCAACACCGTTATGGAAAGAGATAAAATACACATGAGTGCTATTACAAAAGCTATTATTTTTTTCATGTTACACCTCCGGATAAAATAGATCGTAATTGCGTAATCGCTTTCTGGTATCTCCAAAGAACTGTTCCCAACGGAATGTCCATCATATCGGAAATTTCCCGAAATTTCAGTCCGCCATTAATATGTAAGGACACTATTTGACATTCCCGCAAAGGCAGGGTCTTCATGGCATGATCAATATCCATTTTTGTAGAAAAGTCGTCAAGCGGAAGATGCACAGTGTTCTCAACACTATCCCAATTAGCATACTGCGGAAGCTTCCGCACATGATCAATTGCCAAATTGCGCGCCATCTGGAATAAATATGCACGAGGCTTCCTGATCGTGGGCTTAGGCGGCGACTTATACAATTTGAAGAAAACTTCCTGTAATATGTCCTCTGATAACGACCTGTCCCGCGTAATTCGCAAGATAATCGTATACATCGGCGTCTTTAGGTGGTTGTAGATATCTTCAAATGCTATCTTATCGCCACTTTGTAAAGCTATAAGTTTGTTTCTCAAGCTTTCATTATCCATGCTTTATTTCTCCTTTCATTAACTATGACGAAAATGAGCTGTGAATTATTGGCAGGACTTAAGTATTTTTCAAATTCCTTTCAAGTTTTCTACATCTGGCGTTGTACCTTATTTTTTCTTAATAAAACTACACTAAAATGCATCCTATAGATTAGACACCAGCTGTGCTTGGAAATCCTTTAAATTGAACAGAAGGATTTCTGGAATTCTTGGCATCAAACCAATAAGATCTTTGGATATACAATAATGCTAGAAAATGATTTGTGGCAATGGCATGACTGAATCCATGACGCACTAAGCAGGAAAGCGAGAGCACAGGGAAGTAGTTTTCTCATAGTCAAAAGTTTCTTTCTCAATTTGTTGTTTCGTATTAAACATGACTGCTTCGCGCACTATCTTGGTAGCTTCCCGAATCCTAATCTGCGACATCACGGACACCCCGTTTCAGTTTCCGTGGGGTCACGGGGTTTTGACTCCGGACGATTTACCACTCAATTACGAAAATGAGTATCTTCAAAACGCTTGCAATAAACAAATAATCCGAATCTATCTCCCATAGTGAAGATTTGGTTCGGATTATATTGGTTTGGTGCGGAAAACAGGACTTGAACCTGCACGATCTTGCGATCACTAGCACCTGAAGCTAGCGCGTCTGCCTATTCCGCCACTTCCGCATAAGTTTAGCAAACTTAATAATAATCAAATTATTGGATTATTGCAAGGATTTTTACATATTAAAACAAGAAATTAGGAACTTAAATTAGTTAAAATGCACTGAAAATCATTTGTTCTTAGATTATTATTTTAGTTTAATATAGAATATTTATTCATCTTAATTAATAATTATACAATTACACTATTATATAAATAAGAAATTAAATTTATGACTGATACGAATGGAATGTGCTATGATATTAAACGTTTTTAATAAACTTGATTTAAAATGAAATTATTGTTATATGGGAGATCTATGACTAAGATATTTATCGATGGAAAGGCCGGAACTACCGGATTGAGAATATATCAAAGATTGAGTAAATACTCAGATATTGAACTGATAACCTTAAGCGATGCAGAAAGAAAAGATACCGAGGCTAGAAAAAAGGCGATAAATCAAGCTGACATAGTGTTTCTATGCTTGCCGGATCAAGCGGCTCGGGAAGCTGTTACTTTACTTGAGAATCCTCAGACAATTATTTTGGATACTTCAACCGCGCATCGCACAAATCCCGATTGGGCTTATGGTTTTCCGGAACTGTCGGATCAACATCGGGAAAACATTATCAATTCTAAGCGAATCAGTGTTCCGGGCTGTCACGCATCAGGATTTATTGCTTTAATTTATCCGTTGGTTGAATCAGATATTTTACCTAAATCAGCTTATTTAAGTTTTCATTCTTTAACCGGTTATAGTGGTGGCGGCAAAACGATGATTGCCGAATACGAAGATTCTGACAGAGATCAATCACTTAATTCTCCGCGGCAATATGCTTTAGACCAACAGCATAAACATTTAATCGAAGTTAAAACGATTTCAAAACTGGAGCATCTGCCACATTTCAGTCCGATAGTTTCCGGGTTTTATAGTGGTATGCAATTGACTATACCGCTTTTTAAAGAACAATTGACTTCGGGTAAAACAATTCAGGATGTTATAGAAGTTCTTAAACAAAAATATCAGGGACCGATTGTTTCTTATAAAGATTCTCTGGATGTTAACGGTTTTATTGCAACAAACACACTTGAAGGAATGGACAGTATGCAAGTTTCAGTGGCAGGCAATACAGATAGAATTTTACTGTTGAGTATTTATGATAATCTCGGTAAAGGTGCATCAGGTGCAGCAATTCAATGCTTGAATATAATTTTAGGCAAAGATGAAACATATGGCTTGAAAATATAGTAATATAATTTGGAATATAAATAATACATGATTGAGAAGTTAGAAGAAATATATTTAAAAGGTCAAGGAAATTTAAAAGGAAAAGAAATGAAAATTATTGAACAAGGTGTTTGTGCAGCCCAAGGATTTAAAGCTTCGGGAATTCATGCAGGAATAAGACAAAATAACAGTAAATTAGATTTGGCTTTAATCGTCAGTGAAGTTGAGGCGGAAGCGGCAGCAATATATACGAAAAATCAAGTAAAAGCAGCACCAATATATTTAACTCAAGAAAACATATCAAATGGCAAAGCCAGAGCTGTTATCTGTAACAGCGGAAATGCTAATGCTTGTACTTCAGATGGAGAAGCAATAGCTCGTGAAACTTGTCAAATCTTAGCTGATCATTTGCAAATCAGTCCACAAGATATAGTTGTTGCTTCTACCGGAGTAATCGGTCAACATCTTCCATTAAAACCGTTTATAGATAGTATACCTCACTTGATTGATGAATTGGGCGACAAATCTCATTTAGCAGCTGAAGCTATCATGACGACTGATCTCAAACTCAAAGAAATTGCTGTAAGTTTTGAAATCAATGGTGTTGAATGTAAAATTGGCGGTATAGCCAAAGGTTCAGGCATGATCCATCCTAATATGGGTACCATGCTGGTATTTATTACAACTGATTGTGCAATCAGTTCGGAAATGCTGCAAAAAGCTTTAGCAACCGATGTTGAAGATTCTTTTAATATGATCAGTGTAGATGGCGATACTTCAACCAATGATATGGTTTGTATTTTAGCCAATGGTTTAGCAGGCAATGAAAAAATTATTGACCAAGGATCTGAGTATGAAATTTTTGCTCAGGCTTTGAATAAGATTACTGTATATTTCAGTAAAATGATTGCAGCAGATGGTGAAGGTGCGACAAAATTGTTGGAATGCAAAGTTACCGGTGCCAAGTCTAAAACTGATGCACGTAAAATTGCAAAAAGTGTCATTAGTTCATCTTTAGTCAAAGCAGCATTTTTCGGGGCTGATGCTAATTGGGGAAGAATTCTTTCAGCAATCGGCAATAGTGAAGCGGAAGTTGATTTAACCGATATTAAAATTGCTTTCAAATCAAAACAAGGAGAAATAATTGTTTGTGAAAACAGCATGGGAGTAGACTTTTCCGAAGAATTGGCAAAAGCGATTTTATTGGAAGATGAAATTACCATTTTGGTAACCCTGAACCAAGGTTCGGCTGCTGCCATAGCTTGGGGGTGCGATTTGACCTACGATTACGTAAAAATCAACGGAGATTACCGCACTTAATCAGACTGTCTTAAGGACAAGATAAGATTTCTTCGGATTATATTTAATTAATCAGAAAATAAAGATGTGTTTATCGATTATTTAAGAATAAACAAAAATAAGGGTGAAATATGAATTACTCAAATGAAGAAAGAGCCAATATTCTAGTTCAGGCACTACCATATTTTCAAAGCTATAACAATAAAATTGTCGTAGTTAAATACGGTGGTAATGCAATGATTAAAGAATACTTAATCGACTCGACCATGTATGATATCGTACTTCTGTCACTAATCGGGGTAAAAGTTGTTTTAGTTCACGGTGGTGGTATTGAGATTAATGAAGCTTTAGCTAAAATGAATATCCAAAGTAAATTCGTGAATGGTCTTCGAGTTACTGATGAAGAGACCATGCGAGTAGTGCAAATGGTTTTAGCAGGCAAAGTCAATAAAGATTTAGTCAATCTGATTCACGCCAAAGGTGGCAAAGCAATCGGACTTTCCGGCATTGATGGTCATATGATTAGAGCAAGTATTAAAGATCCATGTTTGGGTTATGTCGGCAAAATAGAAGAAGTTAATGTCCGACCAATTCTTGATGTAATTGAAAAAGGATATATTCCGGTCATATCAACAATTGGTTGTGATGCTCAGGGAAATACTTATAATATTAATGCCGATACTGCAGCCGCGAAGATTGCAGGTGAATTAGGTGCTGAGAGTTTAATTACAATGACTGATATTGCCGGTATTTTACGAGATGAAAAAGATGCTTCAACCTTGATTCCGGTTGTAACTTTAGAGGAGGTTGATCAACTGATTACTGATCAAGTTATTACCGGTGGTATGTTACCGAAAGTTGAATGTTGCACCAATGCATTGCGCTGGGGGGTAAATAAAGTCTTTATTATTGACGGTAGAGTGCCTCATGCATTATTAATTGAGACTTTGACTGATTCCGGAATTGGAACTATGTTTGTTAAATAGGTTTAAAACACGTGAAATTTAGAAAAACAATCAATTTACTTGAAATTTGTTGAAAACTTACTTAGAAACCACTAATTGAAAATATATTTTATAAATACACAGAAAGAAAGTTTGATATGAATATTAAACATGATGACCAAAAATTTATCGCTAATACATATAATCGTTTTCCTGTCGTAATCAAATATGGTAAAGGTAGTTTAGTCTATGATGAGAACGATCGAGAATATATTGATCTGTCAGGTGGAATTGCTGTTAATACTTTTGGATTTGCTGATCAAGAGTGGATTGATGCGATCACTAATCAGTTGCAGCAGGTTCAACATACTTCAAATTTATATTATACTGAGCCCGCCGTGAAATTAGCTGAATTGCTTTGTGGTAGAACTGATATGCAAAAAGTATTCTTTTCAAATTCGGGTGGTGAAGCTAATGAGTGTGCGATTAAGGTAGCCCGTAAATATGCTGCAGATCTGAAAGGTCAAGATCATTACACGATTATCACTTTAGAAAACAGCTTTCATGGGCGAACAATTACGACTTTGGCGGCAACAGGTCAAGCTGAATTCCATCAGGATTTTACACCACTAACTCCGGGTTTTGTTTATGCTCGGGCAAATATTTTTTCGGATATTGAAAAACTGGCGGAGCAGAATAAATGTGCAGCAATTATGCTTGAAGTAGTCCAAGGTGAGGGAGGCGTAAATTCTCTAAATCAAGAATATCTTGATCAAGTAGCTGATTTTTGCAAAAAAAATGATTTGTTATTGATTATAGATGAAGTCCAAACCGGTAATGGTCGGACCGGTGAACTGTTTAGTTATATGAATTTCGGTTTAAAACCGGATATTGTTACTACGGCCAAGGGATTGGGTGGGGGATTACCACTCGGTGCTACAATTTTAGGTAATAAAGTTCAAAACACCTTGACACCGGGTACACACGGTTCGACATTCGGAGGTAATCCGGTCTGTTGTGCAGGTGCAATTAATATTTTACAAAGAATCGATAACGATTTATTATCTGAAGTAAAACAAAAATCGGAATATATAATTAATGCCTTAAAAAATGCCAAGGGAATCAAAAGTGTTACCGGTCTGGGTTTAATGCTGGGAATAGAAGTTGAGCGTAATAATCAAGATATTATCCAAGAATGTATTGAACAAGGTGTTTTAGTTATTTCTGCAAAAAATAAAGTACGTCTTTTGCCGGCTTTAAATATTCCACAAGATACTTTAACACAAGCAATCAATATCCTTAAAAGGATATGTGCCAAAACTGATAATGTTTGAATAAGGACATAGACCAAGATGCATAATGTCAGGTGAAAATCGTATTTTTGTTCCGGTAATCAATATCAGCAGTTCTTTTAGAATTTGCTGATTTAAATAATTAATAGAAAAGTTGGGCTAATTATGAACTTAAAAAATCGAGATTTTCTTCAAATTATGGATTTTACACCAGATGAAATTAAGTATTTATTAAGATTGGCTTTAGAATACAAAATAAAAAAACAAAAACGTATTCCACATCGGGAATTTGAAGAATATAATATCGCTTTGATTTTTGAAAAATCCAGTACGCGAACTAGATGCAGTTTTGAAGTTGCAGCTCATGATCTGGGTATGGGATCAACTTATATTAACTCTAACAATTCGCATTTAGGTGTAAAAGAAAGTATTGCTGATACCGCAAGGATTTTATCCGGAATTTATGACGGTATTTGTTATCGTGGTTATGAACAAAAAATTGTTGATGAGTTAGCTGAGCATGCACTCGTTCCGGTCTGGAACGGACTAACCAATGAAGCACATCCTACTCAGATTTTAGCTGATTTTATGACCATTAAAGAGAAGTTCGGTCATTTAAAAGGCGTAAAAATGGTTTATCTAGGGGATGCTCATTATAATATCGGAAATTCATTATTAGTAGGAGCAGCAAAAATGGGTATGGATTTCACGATTGCTGCTCCCAAAGAATTTTATCCGACTCCGGAATTGATTGCCAAATGTCAAATTATTGCAGAACAGACCGGTGCCAAACTCCGTTTTGAAGAAGATATCCAAAAAGCTGCTGTAAATGCTGATGTGCTATATACGGATGTCTGGGTATCAATGGGTGAACCAGAAGAATTTTGGATACCTAGAATCAAACAATTGGCTCATTGTCAGGTCAATCAAGAATTAATGGCTTTAGCTAATGAAGATGCTATTTTTATGCATTGTTTGCCGGCATTTCATAATTTGGAAACAACTACTGCCAGAGAAATTAATCTGAAAACCGGTATCGAAGAAATGGAAGTTACCGATGATGTTTTTAACGGTGAACAATCTTATGTTTATCAACAAGCTGAAAACCGCATGCATACAATCAAAGCTGTAATGGCTGCTACTATAAATAAGGAAATATAGTAGCAATTAAAGGAAAAGTTAATCAAATGAAAAGAAAGTATGCTGATTTTAAAAATTGGTTACAAAATAAAAAAATTGCAGTGATTGGACTGGGTATCAGCAATCAGCCTTTGCTTAGATTATTGGCAGAGCAAAATTTGAATGTTTCTGCTTTTGACAGAATGCCGGCAGATTCTGATGTTGCCGTTAATTTAAAAACTGAATATCAAAAAAAAGACTATAAGATTAAATGGTATTTAGGTGCCGATTATTTAGATTATTTGAATGGTTTTGATCTGATTTTCAGAACTCCGATTATGATGCCATATAACAAATATCTTTTGGCAGAAAAGGCGAGAGGGGCAATTATTACTTCCGAAATGGAAGTCTTTCTCGAATATTGTCCGAGCAAGACATTCGCGGTAACCGGAAGTGACGGCAAATCAACTACTACCAGCTTAATTTATGCAATGCTTAAACAACAAACTGATGATGTTTATGTCGGTGGTAATATTGGTAAACCGTTGTTGGCTGACTTGGAGCAAATGACCGAGCATTCGAAAGTGGTTCTGGAATTATCCAGTTTTCAGTTAATTGATTTGCAAGTTAGTCCAAATGTTGCAGTTTTAACTAATGCAACACCGAATCACTTAGATGTCCACCAAAATTATACTGAATATATAAAGGCGAAAAAACAATTGTATCGTCATCAATCCAATCTGGATAAAGTGATATTGAATGGCAATTTTTCTGAATTTGCAGTTGACTGGCCTAATTTAAACGGTGAGATTATTTGGTTCAATCACAGGTTCGAAGATTGTAAACATAAGGTCTACCAAAGACAGAATGGCCAATTAGGCTATTGTGCCAGAGGTTCTGATCAATTTGTCGCTTTGTTAAATGAAGCAGATTTACATTTAATGGGTGACTTTAATTTGGAAAATTGTTTGGCCGCAATGGCTGCAGTAGAGGATGATGTCAGTTTAGCAAATATTAAAATTGCGGTACAAAATTTTAAAGGTTTGGAGCATCGTCTGGAATTTATTCGTGAAATAGATCAGGTCAAGTTCTATAACAGTTCAATTGACAGCTCACCGGAACGTAGTAAGCATACATTATCCGCTTTTATTGAACAAGGCATTCCTACAGTATTGATTATGGGTGGTAAAGACAAAAATTCTGATTATCGTGGTTTGGGGAAAATTGTTGCTGCTGCTACCGATAAGTTAATTCTTTGTGGAGCTAATGCCGATTTAATAGAGAATCAAGTCCGGAAGGAAGCTCATCAAATTGGGAAATCAGTTAGTTCAATGCAAATAATTCATTGTGATAACTATGAAGATGCTATTGAAAAAGCTTGTCGTCTGGCTTTGCCGGGGGAATCAGTAATCCTCAGTCCAGCGGGAACATCCTTTGACAGATTCAAGAATTTTGAAGAGCGAGGTAACTTTTTTAAGAGTTTGGTTAATGAGCTTTTCAGTGGTTACTAATATTTGTTAATATTAAATTGTTTATTTAAATAAACAATTATAAATGAAAATGTTAATTGAAATTCATTTTCTGATGTATGGAGATTATTTCTTGATAATTTAATTTCTACCTTTTACAATTTGGTTGAATGAACTATAATGAATTAAATTCTTGCGAAAGGCCTAATATGATAAAAAAAGATGATAAAAAATTTGTCGTGATGATTATCGGTATTGTGATTGTGGCATTTGCAATTGTTAGCAAAATCGATCCCATTGCAGCTTTTATCAGTAAATTAATTGGTCTTTTATCACCTTTATTGGTTGGCTTTTTTATCGCACTATTATTAAATCGGCCGATTGAGTTTTTCAAAAAACAATTCCGCAAAATTCCTTATTTTAATAATCAGAAAGCAAAAATTCCGGCAATTATTTTGTCGTATTTAATATTTATCGGAGTATTAGTCGGTCTGGTTTTAATTATGATACCTCAATTAATAGATAGTTTTGGTGAATTTATATCAAATTTTGATCGCTATTCAGCGACATTTACCAAAACGGTAAGTTCGTTTTCTGATTGGTTAGAACAATATAACATTGATCCGGAATTAATTTCCAATATCGGAGATAAAGCTCAAGGTTCGATTGAAAGCTTAGTTGCTCAATTACCAAGTGTCATCAGTAAATTAGTTTCCGGTTTAGTTTCAACCGTTACATCTTTTTTCCTGGGATTGATTATTTCAATTTATATAGTTGCTGATAAGAAGAATTTGA
This sequence comes from Clostridiaceae bacterium, assembly GCA_012521015.1. GTDB lineage: Bacteria > Bacillota > Clostridia > Saccharofermentanales > DTU023 > UBA5436. The sequence continues at coordinate 28,888 of JAAYNE010000117.1, forward strand.
AACGCCAGTTAAGTCGTTTCAGCAATGCGGTTATACCTAATAGAGTTCAACCGCATCTACAACATGTTTCTTATGTTACACATAGAATTTTATCCAGTTATGTCTATACACAAATTACCGAAAGTTTTATTTTGGGTTTGATGTGTTTTGTCGGATTGTTGATTTTTGGTTTTCCATATCCATTAATTATCAGCGTAATGAATGGCTTGTCCGTTTTAATTCCAGTTGTCGGTGCATGGATAGGCGGTATATTTGGTGGCATTATTATTCTTTTTGTAGAACCACATATGTTGCTTGGTTATTTTATTTTTGTTATGGTTGTACAACAAATAGAAAATAATCTGATTTATCCGAGAAGGGTTGCAGATTCCATGGAATTGCCTCAAATTTGGGTTTTGGTTGCCATAACAGTCGCCGGCGGATTGTTTGGTATAATGGGTGCATTACTGGCAGTTCCGGTTACTTCGATTATTTATCAATTGCTTGAAGATTGGGTTGAACTGAAAGAGCAGAAAATTCGTCTACAAATAAATGAAAAACGACAAAATGCAAGTCAAGAAAAAGATTCCTTGCAATCTAAACATTCAGACAAGGATGAACCTGACAATTGAAGATAATGTTGATTTTGTATTAATAAAAAAACGGCAAATTGTTAAAGGAAAACAGAAAGTTTATTTTTGTTTTAATTTATGAATCAAATATTAATTGAATAAACACTAAACTTTACAAGAACAATTGTTTAATGTATTATTCATAAGATTACCTTTGCAAAGTTTGAGGATGGTCCGACCTTTTACTTTGCTCAAGGCTTAGGAGGAAATTTAATGGATAAACAAAGAAAACAAGAAATTATCGAAGAATACAAGATTAACGAATCTGATACCGGTTCGCCGGAGGTTCAAATTGCGGTTTTGACAGAACGTATTCGTCATTTGACCGAACATCTAAAAGTACATAAAGGCGATCATCATTCCAGACGTGGTATGTTGACCATGGTTGGTAAAAGAAGAGGCTTACTTAATTATTTAGAAAAAAATGATATTGAACGTTATAGAGCCATAATTGCCAAATTAGGATTAAGAAGATAGTTCAAAGGCGGGAATTTCCCGCCTTTTATTAGTAAAATAGTGAGCGTTGACTGTGGGAGGTAGGTTGAAAAGCTGTATATCGTCGCAATAAACAGATTTTGAATCTACAAACTACCGTCAAATGCTCCAATATCTAGGAGGATTTATGACAAAAAAAGTTTTTAAAACGGATTATTGTGGTCGTGAATTAATAATTGAAACAGGTCAAATTGCAGATTTTGCCAATGGTTCGGTATTAATACGTCATGGTGATACAGTAGTGCTGTCGACATGTACGTCGGCAAAACCACGTGAAGGAATCGATTTCTTCCCTTTAAGTGTTGATTATGAAGAAAAAATGTATGCAGTAGGCAAGATACCGGGCGGCTTTTTAAAACGCGAAGGCAGACCAACGAATCATGCAATGTTGACATCAAGAATGATTGATCGTCCAATGCGTCCTTTATTTCCGGATGACTTGAGAAATGAAGTAACAATCAATAATATGGTTTTAAGTGTTGATCAAGACAATGCTCCGGAAATAACGGCGATGTTAGGTGCAGCTTTGGCTACAGCTATCTCAGATGTGCCTTGGAACGGTCCGATGGCAGGTGTACAGGTCGCATTAATAGACGGTAAAATAATTTTGAATCCGAATGCTGAACAAAGAGCCGACAGTGATTTGGAATTAACAGTTGCCGGCACTAAAGAAAATGTTTGTATGATCGAAGCCGGTGCGAATGAAGTACCTGATGATCTAATGATGGAAGCTATTATTACTGCTCATCAGGAAATTAAAAAAGTATGCGACTTTTTCCAAGAAATTATTGATCAAATCGGTAAACCAAAGTATGAATATGAGTCATTTGCAATAGCTTCTGATTTAAAAGATCGTGTTTTCGAATTAGCATACGATAAGGTCAAAGCAAACATCTTAAATGCTGACAAAGCTGCACGCGATGAGCAATTAGATAATGTCAGAGAAGAGATTAAAGCTATGATTGAACAAGAGAATGAAGAATGGCTGGATAATTTCTCGGAGGCTTTTACTGAAGTTGAAGCTGCTGTTTTACGCGAATATTTATACAAAGAACATAAACGAGTTGATGGACGTGGATTAAACGATATCAGACCTTTATCAGCTGAAGTGGGTTTGATTCCACGTGTTCATGGTTCAGCGTTATTCCAACGCGGTCAGACTCAAGTATTGAATATAACAACTTTAGCGGGTTTATCCGATGCACAAAAATTGGATGGTTTAGGAACCGAAACTACAAAACGTTATATGCATCATTATAATTTCCCGTCCTTTAGTGTAGGTGAGGCTAGGCCTAATCGTACACCGGGCAGACGAGAAATCGGACACGGCGATTTGGCTGAACGTTCCTTGATTCCGGTATTACCCTCAGAAGAAGATTTCCCTTATGCAATTCGTACAGTTTCCGAAGTAACCATGTCCAATGGTTCGACATCACAAGGATCCGTTTGTGCTTCAACTTTATCCTTGATGGATGCCGGTGTGCCGATCAAAAGACCGGTTGCCGGTATTTCTGCCGGATTATTAATTAATCAAGAAAGCGGCGATCCCGATGATTATATTGTATTCATGGATATTCAAGGTGTTGAAGATTTCCATGGTGATATGGATTTCAAAGTAGCAGGCACAACTGAAGGCATCACTTCAATTCAAGTTGATATTAAAGTTCAAGGCTTATCTTATAATATTATTCGCGATGCTTTAGAATTAACCAGAAAAGGCCGTTTGCAAATTATTAATGAAACAATTCTTTCTTGTATTGCAGAACCGCGTTCTGAATTATCAGAATATGCACCTAAAATTGAAATTATTGATATTCCTTCTGATAAAATTGGTGAAGTCATCGGTTCTGGAGGTAAGACAATTAAGGCTCTTACAGAGGCCACCGGTTGTGAAATTGATATTATCGAAGATGGTGCGGTCGGACATGTTCATATTGCGGCTCCAAACGCTGAAGCAGCACAAAAAGCAATAAAAACAATTGATCTGATTGTCAACGATCCCGAGGTAGGTTCAGTTTTTGAAGGAACTGTAACTCGTTTGATGAATTTTGGTGCTTTCGTCGAATTTGCGCCAGGCAAAGAAGGTCTGGTACATATTTCAAAAATGGCATGGTACCATGTTAATAAAGTTGAAGATGTGGTTGAACCCGGTCAAAAAGTTACAGTTTGTATTGAAGAAATTGATCCTCAAGGTAGAATTAACCTTTCAATGCGCGATCCGGACGAAAAACCTGACGATTATCAAGAAAAAGAGCGTCGTAGTGGTGGCTCGAGTAACAGTCGCAGTGGTAGAGATGCTCGTAATAATCGTCGTGGTGGAGACCGCAGCGGGCGCGGCGGCAGAGACGGTCGTGATAGTCGTCGTAGCAGCGGCAGTTCGAGAGGACGTGATCGTCGGAGAAATGATCAGGATTTTGATACAACCGAGAATTTTGAAAATAAATTGGTAGATTTACCAGATGATTATAATATTCATGAATTTTAATTAAATATTAATAATTAATTTTAATAATCAGGACTGATTTAAAGTTAAGATTGGATAATTAATTGATTGATTTGTGCGCTGAAACTACATAAGACATGGTTCTTTTATCCGAATGACTTGAACAGTCCTTTTTATTTTGCTTTAGCAATAAATAGTCTATAATATTAAGCATGCAAAGCTTAACTTCATATATAACTTATTTAGCGCGTTATCCGCTAGCAATTTTAGCCATCATTCTTACTGTTGTATTAGTTTGGCAATCTTTACGTAGTCTGTTAAACAGATTTAAGCAACACACTACTCCGGCTCATGGATTTTTTTTAATGTCACAAACGGCGGTAGCCGGAGATTTTGTTGAATCATATTCATTGTTTCATACTACGGCTATCGGTAGCAGTCGCTCATCAGATATTAGGCTCAATAGCAAAAGTATTGCAAGAAGACATGCTTTGATCTATTTGCATGACGGGAAATGGTTTGTCAGACCTGCTGATTCAAATGTCAATCTTTATGTGAATGATCGTAAAGTTAATAATCCGCGTCGCATCAAAAATCAGGATTTAATTCGTATGGGAGATCGGACTATGGTTTTTGTCGATGAACGGGATTCTGCGGAACTTAGCGGATATGAGTTTGAGGGTTCAATTGCGGATTGGCAATATGACAAAATTGTTGAACAGCCTTTGCGAACAGGTTTTTCCTGGTTACTTGTCAGTTTGTTTTTTCTAATTGGCTATATTGCTGTTTTTTTAATTATACCCTCCGATTTTGGACGTTTAAGAATTATTTACCTGCTTTTATTAGGATTCTTTTTTGTTTTCGCTCAAATATATTATTATGTGTTACCTCTAACTTTTGAAAATTTTGATCGGGCAATTTATACCGCTTTCATATTTATTGCAGCTTTGGGTTTAATTATTCAAGCAAGATTTGCTTTTGTGGATAGAATTAAACCGCTCGATTGGAGCAATGCTGAATTTATTCGTTATATACGCAATGATTTTATTGTGCAAGCCGGTGTAGCAATTATCGGACTGGCAATTTTGCCAATAGTTATATTAATTGTTCAAAGAACTCGTTTTTTAGAGAAAATTTATTATGCCAGCCTGATACTGACTCCACTGCTTTATCTCGCAACTTTAATTTTAGGACGTGGTGCTGCTGAATGGGGTGCCAGTTTATGGATTACTTTACCGGGCGGTATTTCATTACAATTAACCGAATTTGCAAAAATTACCTATTTGATTGTTTTAGCTAATTTTTTCAAAATCAGACCACCGCTCAAAACCCAATTATTATTTGCTGGATGGGCAGGTTTTAATTTTATTTTAATCATGCTATTGCCGGATTTAGGTTCTATGATGATTCTACTGCCGGTGACTTTGATTGTTTTTTCAGTAATGACATCGGAGTATTTAAAAACAGCAGGGATTCTGGTTGGTGGGACATTAATATTTTTTGTTGCCTACAAATTATTGTCTTATGTCCAAAACAGATTATATGGTTGGTTAACCCTTTGGACAGAAACTAATGCTTACAATGAACAGATTATTTTCGGTCTCCAAGCTATCGGGCGAGGTGGCATATTTGGCAGAGGATTGGGAGTAGGTAACCCCAGATCTATACCTTTGGCATCATCAGATATGGTTTTTTCAGTTATTTGTGAAGAAATGGGGATTTTAGTCGGTTTAGCTATCATACTTTGTTTTATCATTACATGGCTTAGGGGTGCCAGTGCTGCGGCAAAAGTCCGTGACGGATTTACCTCAAGCCTGATTTTGGCTTTAGCAACATATTTTTTCGTTGAAGCGGCAGTAGTCATTGCCGGTACAACCGGATTGATTCCTTTAACCGGTGCAACTTTGCCTTTAATAGCCAAAGGCGGAAGCTCTGTGATAGCCAAATGGCTGATGATCGGCATGTTGATAGGTCTGTGCTGTCGGAATGAAGAAGGAGCGTACAAATAGTGAAACAATTAATGCGTAGCTTAAAATCGATTCTTCTATTATTTTTGATTCTTTCGTTTGCTTTATTAGCTGGAATTGTGGTGCAACAAAATAAAAGTCAACGTCTATTGTTACAATCCAGCAATGAAAATAAAGCAGTTTTACATTCTCGGTATAGTAATGCCGGTACAATTTGGTCAGCGGATATGGTCCGCTTGGCATATAGCAAAGATGGAGAAAGGCAATATGCGGAGAATTCGGAATTGGCGCGGGCAATGATTCAGACAGTCGGTGATTATACGCATAACATAGGAAATACAATTGAGGGTGCATATCAAGATAGATTGATCGGAACGGGTAGATCGTTTACTCAACAATTGGCGTTTGATTTTACTGGGAACGGTATGGTTGGAGATGATATTATTTTGACACTGAATTCGGATTTAACCTTGCATGCCCAGAATCTCTTAGGTGATTCAAACGGATCAATTGTAATTATTAATTATAAAACCGGTGCTATACTTTGCATGGTAAGTACACCGAATATTTATCCGGATAATGTCATAGCTTGGACTGATATACCAGAATCGTCCTTATTCAATCGAAGTATTGCCGGGGCATATGCTCCGGGTTCAACTTATAAGGTGGTAACGGGCATTGCATGGACGGAATCAGAGCAATATGATCCGAATTACACTATGTATTGTAAAGGTCAAGAAACGTTATTGGGTCCGGGTTCTGTTACCGAGGATCGTGGTGAAGATGCCCACGGTGAAATTAACATGCAAACTGCATATCATGTTTCATGCAATCATTTTTTCGGTGATGTCGGAATAAAAGCCGGAGCCGAATTAATGCAAAACACAGCAGAACAATTCGGTTTTAACAAGCCGCTATCTCTCGGACGCTTAGTCGGAAAAACTGGAACTTATAAAGCTGTAGCTGATGATCAATATTTATTGTCTTGGCAGTCAATCGGTCAACCGATTGAAAATAATGAATTGACGGTATCTCCACTTCATTTGGCAATGATTTCCGGTGCCATAGCCAATCATGGCATCATGATGCAGCCTTATTTAGTAAAAAACTACATCAGTCCATTTGGTAAAAATTATGACATTACTAAACAGGAAGTATTTAGTCAGCTTAATTCTACTGCTGGCGTAGAGGTTATTAAGAATAATTTAATTACGACAGTTGAACAAGGTAGAGCCTATGGTTCCTATATACAAGGTTATGTAATTGGCGGAAAAACTGGAACAGCTGAATCGGTCAATGATGATGGAGAATTGGCAACGAACTCATTATATACAGGTTTTATTGATGATCCGTACAATCCGTATGCTGTAGGAATAGTAATTGAGAACGGGATTTATGACACACCGACAATTGCTGGTTCAATTCTGGCAAAAGCAATTGAACTTAATCTTTCAAATTAAGTAAATTATGCTTTATACTTTAAAATAATTAATCAACAAAAAATAGTTGAATAAGAATTTTGAATTTTTATAATAGTTAATAAGTGAGTGAGGTGCAGGAAAATGATAAAATCATCGCAAGTCACAAAAAGGGAATCAAAAAAAGAATCAAGAATCAAATCCGGGCTTAAATCAGAAAATGAATTAGGAAATGAAACCGGTGAAATCATGTCGCAACAATCAGATCAAATCGGATACGGAATCCAAGTAGCTTTGATGTCGCTTGGCGGAATTCTCGGAATAATCAGTGCAATTCTGATTATTACATTTTTGTTTTTCGGAGATTTAATTAGAATGATTCTATAAAATTAATTATTTTTGGCGATTTAATCGGAATAATTTTAAGATTTGTCATTTTTGCTGAATTAATCAAATCTTTTAAATTATGAACATGATTTATAATTCATTATTATTTATTAAATATAATGTTAATAAAACAATAACTTTAGGAGCTGATTTTGTCTAAGAAATTTTTCGAGAAAAACTCACGCAAACATTTAATGTTAATCGACGGTAATAGTCTGATCAACCGGGCTTTTTATGCAGGTTCCGGGCGGAAGATGCTTACTGCACCTGACGGAACACCGAGTGGTGCGGTTTTCACCTTTCTCAATATGTTTCTAAGTTATGTAGAACAAATTGATCCGGATAGCATTATTGTCGCTTTCGATCGTAAAGAAAAAACTTTTCGCCATGAGCTGTATGCCGATTATAAAGGAACACGAAAACCGATGCCGGATGATCTGGCTGTTCAAATGCCTTTACTCAAAGAAATGCTTGATGCTTTGAATGTTTGTCGGGTTGAAGAAAAGGGCTATGAAGCAGATGATTTGATTGGTACATATGCTAAAATCGCAGCTGAGGATAATTACGATGTATATATTGTAACCGGTGACAAGGATAGCTTTCAATTAATAGATGATCATGTTTATGTTATTCTGCCGGTAACTCGTTCAGGTTCTACATCTGACAGTTTAATGGATCGTGAGGCATTTGAAGGTGAGTATGGTTTCGGTCCGGAAAAATTTGTTGATTTCAAAGCTATTATGGGTGATTCGTCGGATAATATTCCCGGAATTCGCGGTATCGGCCAAGTCGGTGCTTCTGATTTAATTAAAAATCACGGTACCTTAAAACAAATCTATGCAGATCTTGATCATGAAACGAGCAAGATTGCCAACAAATATCGTAATAAATTATCCGATGACCGTGATATGGCTTTTCTATCTTATGATTTATCCTTAATTAATAGGGAAGTACCGATCAGAATTAATGCTCAAGATGCTGTCAAAGAAAAACCCAATATGGAAAAATTAACTGAGTTTTTTCGAAAAATGGGATTTCAAACAATGTATGAACGGTTCGGTATTGAACAAACTAGTTCAATTATTGATAAAACTGAATTAGCTGAACTTAACGAATATCAGTCTATTCAAGAATTTCTCAATGATGTTGGTTTCAATAGTATTGTCTGGCTAGTCTTGCCGAATGAAAACAGTTTTCTTTTAAGTAAAAGTACCGGATTTATTTTGCTTGAACCGATGCAGGTTCAACTTGCTTGGCAAGATTTGTTTAAACTTAATAATCAGATTATCGTATGGGATTATAAAAATTGGTTGAAAACCATTAACTTGGGTAAATTGAAAAATCAAGCTTTTGATATTCAGGTAGCGGCATATTTATTAAATCAAGGAAAACCGGAAGATTTTACGAGTGTTTTCCAAACAGTTTTTCAACAGAATTTTCTTCAATTAAATAAAAAACCTTCGCCGGATGAACAAATTGAATATGCCAAACAAATGGCGTTGGCAATGCTCAAGCTTCAAGAAATTCAACGGGATTTAATTCGCAAGCAAAATATGGAATTATTAGCTTATACGGTTGAAATGCCTTTAACTTCTATTTTAGCGGATATGGAAAATAGAGGTGTTTTAGCTGATAAAACTCAACTTGACAGCTTAAATAAAACAATGCTGCAAGAAATTGAAGAATTAGAAGAACAAATTTACAAATATTCTTTTGAACAATTCAATATTAATTCCAGCCAACAATTAAGTGATGTCTTGTTTAATCAATTAAAATTACCTGCCGGTAAAAAGCTTGCCAGTGGTTATTATTCTACTGCTGCGGGTGAACTGGAGCGGTTACGCGAGATGCATCCGATTGTCGATCTGATTATCGAGTATCGTGAAATAAGTAAGCTGAATTCGACTTTTGTAGACGGTCTACGAAAATCAATTGATCCGCTTGACGGCAGAATTCATACGACGTATCATCAAACGCTGACTACTACCGGACGTTTGTCCAGTTCCGACCCTAATTTGCAGAATATTCCGATCAGGTCGGAAAGATCAAAAGCAATTCGCGAAGTGTTTATTGCCGCGCCCGGTTATAAGTTAATCGGTGCTGACTATTCTCAAATTGAACTAAGATTATTGGCACATCTTTCTGGAGATCCCGATTTGATTCAAGCTTTTAATGATGGAATTGATATTCACAGTAATACCGCTATGAAAATGTTTGATAAAAAACTTGATGAGATTACTACTCGTGAACGAGCATTAGCGAAAACTGTTAATTTCAGTATCATATACGGGGTAACCCCGTTCGGTTTATCACAAGATCTGAAATCTTCTGTTGAGACAGCTACCGAATATATCAACTCATATTATGAGCATTATTCAAAAGTCAAACCGTATCTTGAATCTTTGATTGAAAAAGCCAAAAAAGACGGATATGTTGAAACTATGTTCGGTCGCAGAAGATATATCCCTGAATTGAATTCAAGCCAATTCCACACAAGAAATTTTGGTGAAAGAGCGGCAATGAATGCCCCCTTACAAGGTTCTGCTGCCGATTTAATCAAATTGGCAATGAATCAGATTGACCGGACTTTACGACAAGAGAATTTACATGCGTGCCTGATTTTACAAGTACATGATGAACTGATTATAGAATTGCCTGAATATGAAGTTGAACAGGTGAGTCAAATATTAAAAGACGGAATGGAAAATGTTGTCGAATTAAAAATTCCACTCCTGGCGGAGGTTTCTGTCGGTAATTCCTGGGCAGAAATATAAAATTCTTCTATGATTATATAAAATGAATTTATGTTGTATTTTAATGTACGCAATCTAATAACAGTTTTTTCTTTGGAGAGGGTGTATGTTTTGTCCTAATTGCGGTTTTAATCTAGGTGAACAAGATTTGAATTTTTGTAAGAATTGTGGTTATCTCCTGAAAAAAATGCTTTCTGTTTCGAATACAAGACAAGATTCAGATTCTTTGCCTTCGAGAGTAGATTCTCCGCTACAGCAACACGATATATCTTATAAATCTTTGCGGTGGCTAGAAGCACCTCCACCTCCACAACATAATAAGCCTCATGTATCTTCAATAGAACATACACAAGAAACTTTTTCTTATCCGCCTGCACATAAACAAATATTTGATGAAAGAAGTTATCAAAAACCAAATACTCATAAGCAACGTCGACTTTTAGTGATTCTGATTTCTGCTTTAGTACTCATTATTGCATCCGGCATTTACTTAATCTTTTTTTCCGGTCTTACATGTAAAAAGCCTGCTTTTAGCGAGCAAACTAAACTATCCTTTGAATCAATTGATGAAGGAGAACAAAAGCACATTAACAATGAATTAGGTAATTCCGATATAATTTTTAACGAGCAAGACAAACTTCTCCTTGAGTCAACAGATGAAAGAGAACAAAGATTCTTAAACGATGAATCAGCTAATCCTGATATAACGAGTGAGCCTGCAGTTACAAGAAAGTATAAAGAAAAGATGTTAAAGTCACAAGAACCTGCAGGATTTATCTATCATCTATTTACTGATGGTACGATTGAGATTGCCGGCGCCTCTGCACGTAAAAAAACATCCATCAATATTCCACAAGAAATTGATGGTCTGTTAGTTACAAGCATAGGTAACGAGGCATTTGGGTACTGTGACTCACTTAAAGAAATCACAATTCCTGATTCTGTCACAAGCATAGGAAAAGGGGCATTTGGTGACTGTTCATCTCTTGCTAATATTACAATTCCTGATTCAGTCACGAGCATAGATGACTGGGCATTTGTCGAATGTTCTTCACTTACAGAAATCGCAATTCCGGATTCTGTCATCAGC
>JAAYNE010000118.1 GCA_012521015.1 Clostridiaceae bacterium
AAGGAATTTCCATGTCTAACTTGTACCATTTATATTCTAGCACCAATGTCATTCCTACCTGTTTTCTGAACAAATGAGAGAATCGGCTTTCTGACAGGAAGCTATTCTTCGCCACCTCTGCACAGGTGATTGCTTCATTTAACCTGGATTGAATTTACCGCAATGACCTTTGGATTCTCTCATCTGTAACGGCTGTCCCGGAAGCACTGATTTCTATATTACAGAAAATGTATTGAATAAATGTTTCATAATCGTCTGCATTTTTAGGGCCGTTTTCGAAATCTCGAAACACTTTCTGAATCTTACAGACATCTTCATCGCTAATAACTCGCACCTGATTGATCTGATTGGCAACAGCTGTTGTATTATCAAACAAAAACACAAGAACACCGTTTCCGTGAGTGTTGGCAGTATGATACACTCTGGCCGGAATCAAAACTCCTTTGCATTTTATTCTTTCTTTTTCTGCTATTACTTCAATACTATCATTCAGCGAAATCATAATATGCGCAGCACTATGCCGATGCAATTCAGGATCTGAGTATTCTGCACAGATCATCAAATGGTTTCCTGCCTCATATAATGTTGTAATAAAAACCACCTCAATCTTAAAAATAATATCGTTCTGAAAATTAGAATTTATTGCTTCTTATATGTAATTACAATTCCGATTACAGATGCAATAAAAGCAAACGGTGCAAGTCTGACAAAAACAAATTCAAATCCATGCATTATCGTTCCTGCTACTGCTAATTCTGGATTATTATAATCCCAAGCAAGATATGAACTCTGCATAGATGCGAGAATAATAAATATGACGACTATAAGTGTACATAACGAAATAAGTATCCAACGAATAGTTTTCACTTTATCCATACTTTTCCTTGCCAGTTGTAAATTAATTACTTCTAACTTTTCAGAAATTGTCTTTAGGTCATCTTGCATCGGTTCTGTCACAGGTTCACCAAGTAATACACCTACAGATGTATCTAATTCATCCGACAATGCAATCAGCATACTTGAATCTGGAACTGATAAGCCATTCTCCCACTTTGATACAGTCTGTCTTACCACATTCAATTTAATGGCAAGTTCCTCTTGCGAAAGTCCTTTTGATTTTCTAAGATTTTTTATGTTTTCATTAAGCATAATCTACGCCTCCTTGTTTTTGATGGCTCAATTTTAGAATTAAATGAGCCGTTGCCACAAGCAACGCATATTAACATTGGCTTATTTTCTGGGTTCTTCGGAAATAAATTAAGATTTATTATCATTCTATAACAATGGCTGATATAGTATCATCCTACACCAGCCTTCTAATCTCACATACAAACGCAAATATCAATTTTGTTATTTTATGCGTCTACTCTATAATAAAAAAAACAAACATCCCATAATATAAATAATCATCCAGTCTAATAATGTTTTATTACCATTGCCGAATAATTATCATATAATTTAAAACCAAACTTCTCATAAAATGAAATAGTAATTGGATCTGAAGGCATAACTTTTACATATAGATGATTGTCAAAATGTAATAGCATTCTATTCATTAGTTCTGCACCAATTTTATAGCCTTGGTATTCTGGATCGACAAGCAGATAATGTATAAACGCCACAGTTTCATCATCATCTAATGCTCGAACCAATCCCACTAAGCGTCTACCATCCCACGCAGATACTACGTGTGTTGAATTATGCATAGCCTTAACTAGCTTTTCAGGATAACGTCCGGATTCCCAATTTACTGATAAAAATAGTCGCTCAATATCATCCAACTTGAAATCTTTTATTTCTTTATATATTATCTCCATCTGGTCTCCTTTTAATTAGCAAAATTCGAATTTCTTAAATACCCGATTTAAGAATCCTGTCCTGTTAAAGTTCTGTTTGTCCCCCACCATCCCGGCATAAGTTCTTCAAGCGTAACCGTCTTGCGAGATTCATAATCCGTCAATATCTCGGTTGAAAATACTCTTCTTATTCCAACAAATTTCATACCACCTCTATTTTTCGGATATACATTAGTATCCACTTTAAGTTCCTCCCACTATTAATGAAAATACGCAAAGCTAGCCTTTTATACGCATATTCTTTTCCTTTTCGTAAAAAGCTCTTTTAAAAAGTTCAAATTCTCTATCAGATTCGCAGTTTTCCCTGCATCTTATCATTTTTTCATTTGAACCGTTCAATGTATCACTTACTTTATCACAGATAAAATCGGTGCATTCATAACACATTGCCACGTTATGTTCTTTCGTACATGGCAAAAGCATAAAGCTGCAAGTAGATCTACAACCGCACCCCGTGCATTTAATCTCTTCATTAGAAACCACATGGTCTCTCCATCCGGTCTTGAACCAAAAGACCGCTGTTTCATGTAGTTCTTCATCCATTCTTGCTAAGTATCTAGGACAAACCGCACAATCATCTCCACATACAGAAATAATTGGTTCAACATTCATCAATTCTTCATATTTTTCAGCATACCATCTCATAGAAACACCCCTACTCTTTCATTTTAATTCATACTTTATTTCTATGATTCTTTTTTCCTAAGCCAAGCTACAGAAACATAATGCTTGATATCAAAATTTTCCGGATATTCTTCAAGCATCTTAATATGCTCATTTTCCCAAGCTGCCAAGGTATCTGAATCCATAGAAGCACTTGTTCCTCTACATGCACGCATCCTTCCATTCCATCTAGTAAATGGAATATCCACTCTGAATTCTTCCTGTTTTTCTTTTACAAAATAATCCAAATATTCTTCCGGGACCCATACTGGATGAACTGTATCGCCGCAGCCTGTCCACTGAGGATTATATTTCAAAATAAGATTTTCACTTTTTCCTGCAATCTCATCCTCAAAAGGCAGCCATCCCATGTATAAAATTAATAAGCTACCACTATCCTTTAGAGATCTTGCAAACTTAGGTGCTGTAGTACTATGATCCAGATACCATATACATTGACATGCAGTAATCACATCAAGTGATGAATCCTCAAATTCAACATCCTTAGCATCGCAGGCATAAAAATCTATATTCATTCCAGCTTCTTTTGCCAGTTCCTTAGCTTCTATAATCTGATTTTCAGATATATCTGTTCCCGTCCAATCTGCACCATATTTATACATATTTCTCGGCAAGACACCTGTTCCAGTTCCGACATCCAAACACCTCTGACCAGCTCTGCATAATCCCAGATTTATAATATATTGATAAAATTCTTCAGGATAAATATCTCTATACTTTGCATAATCCTTAGATGTTTTTCCCCAGTTAAAACTTTTTCCTGCATCTATATCATTAATAACAATATCTTTGTCACCCATTTTAGTCACCTCATCAAATATATATTTCTATTTCAGTTCCAGTACCATTCCAGCACGATTATCTTCAAATCCCAGAGCCTTATATAATGGTCTGCCCATTTCGGTTGCATCCAAACTAATCTCTGTAACACCTTTTCCTTTTGCCTCATCAATTAGAAGCTCAATCATTTTCTTAGCTATCCCTCTTCTTCTGTACTCCGATTTTGTGTATACATTCATCAAATGTGCCCGTAAACCAGTTCGATGTTCAAACGTAGGCATAATCCACATATATGCCAGACTCACACAGCCTACTATTTTCTGTTTATCAAATGCTAACACAGTTGTATGATTTCCATTTTCAAAGTATCTTCTATTTTCTGCTACGAGAGTCAAGTCCAAATTAGTGTGTAAATTACCT
>JAAYNE010000119.1 GCA_012521015.1 Clostridiaceae bacterium
ATAAACTGCTTTTTCAGCCGCATCTGCTGCGGAAGAATCCAATGCTTGATGAGTTTTTTTCAAAAGTGTTTTCAATTCACTCTTTTTACGTTTATTGATTTCAGTTTTACGAGCAGCTATTTTTACACGTTTTTTCGCTGATTTAATATTAGGCATTCTTTCACCTCCTGCGACTTAATTATGTAGAGTCGGAACTTTAAGCACTCTAAAGAATGGATTAGCTCCGAATACAGATAAGTATTCTATCACTAACAAAAAATGCTTGCAAGTATAAAATTTGATTAGAAAGACTAGGTTTATTTCAGTTTAAGTTGCAACTAATATATTCATATTCGTTATTATAGATGTTAATGGCTTTTTACTTTCTTATAAAACTTATTCATCTATATAGAAGACGGCTACTGTTGAAAACATGTTTCAATCAACAATGCCGTCTTTGGGTAATTATTAAGAAGTTCTTTGATTATCCTGTTTCACTTTCTTTCTGAGGATGAATGAAATCGCTCCCATCAAGACTAAACCTAGTACTACAAACATGGGCACCGAATTTTCGCCTGTTTTAGGAACATTATTTCCCGCTGTTTCGCTTACTGTTATCTGCTCGGTGGTTTGAGTGGTTTGGGTAGTTTGAGTGGTCTGAGCCATATCCTTTGCTTTAATTTCTAAAGCAGCTCTTGCAGTTCCTGTTTTAGCAATAATCTCTACTATATGCTTTCCTACAGGTAAACTAGCTAGGTAAGTCGCTTTAAAATCAACAATAATTGAGCCTTCCATAACATCATAATTCTCAGGATCTACAACTTGCCCATTAAGTTCAACTCTTATAAAATCAGCAAAATTTGCATTCGATATGAAACGTGCAGTTTGTCCAGATTCTTGATTCCAAACATCAGTGGCGAATAACATCATAATCTCCGGTGTTTCTTTATTTTTAGTGTTTTCCGGATTCTCGGGGTCTTCCGGATTTTCAGATTCTCCAGGCTCTCCCGGTTCTCCTGGTTCTCCAGGCTCTTCTGGATTTTCAGATTCTCCAGGCTCTTCCGGATTTTCCGGTTCTTCTGCCAGGAATTCATAAGTATCTATATAACCCATCTTCAGGGAATTAACCGTTACGCCATCCTCAACCCAATATACAGGTCTTAAGCCGTTAACATTTATCGAAGCTATGGCAAATCCTTCATTATTTTTCAACGGATCTAATTCCTGAGGAGGATTATAATACGTTATGTCTGCATTTTCACTGCCATTTAGAATAATTCTAGCCAGTACATTCATTCTTCCGTTATCTGTTTGAGCCCAAATCTCATCTGTTAATTCATCATAATTTAAGCCCATAACCATGCCCATTTTTGTATCTATTTGAGTTACTAATTCTGCAGTTTCGTCCGCTTTTAAGGCAAAAACATAGATATATCCATCATCTTCCAGTCCAAGGAAGAAGAGACCGGCATTGATCGTAGAATAATTGGCAGATTGGTAAGGAGCATTTGTATTCATATCAAATAGTTTGCCTTCCAAAGCTGAATTAGGTATCCATTCAATAGCTTCAATACCCATGTTCGCTTTGACTTTATAATATTCAAGACCTCTTGCTTGTCTGGCTTGATCTATGTGATCGGTAATATTCCATTCTTTTAAGGCTACAAGTTCTTGACTTTGTTCATTAGGATTTACCTGTAATACAATATTTAAGTTGACACCTTTAGCAGAATTATCCCTTTCAGCAGCTATATAAACCATGCCGTTATCATCTAAGCAAATACCTTCAGAATCAGGTCCCGGAGCATTAGTACCTGCATCTTTCTGAAATTTCACAATTTTACCGTTTTCGAATCCCGGAGCAAAGCTTGGAACCCCATTATCATCTAAAAGAAGCTTCCAAATTGTTCCCGTTCCATTATCCACAAGCCATAAGGCTTCATCATGATAAGCCAAACCCGAAGAATCTTCTTTAAACATTTGAACTTCGTCAATAAATTGAATACTTGGAGGTCCGGGCCAAGCTATTGTATTCAATGGTTGCAATTCATCTTCTTGAGTATTTGCGTCTTTATTTTCACTGCCCTTGGTCAAAGGCACATCCTTAAAGTCTCCTACACCATTGGGTATCCTGGATAAACCAAATTTGGCATGTGCTGTCCAGGCATGTTCGTCTATTAAATTATCATTTGCATCATATAGCTCTACTTTATCAGAACTACCTAAACCGAAGTTAAAATGTTTAATATCATTTTCTAAATCAGCTTCAAAGACAAAATATCCTTGCGCAGACAAAATTGTTCCTTGCGGAAGTCGTACCGAAAAATGATCCGGAGAATCATCCTTGATGTACCAACCGGAAATATCCACATCATTTTCAGAGTTATTAAAAATTTCAACCCAATCCCGATCAGAACCGTTAGATTCAATTTCATTAATGACAACAGCCTGATTTATTACTTGATTTAAGACTCCTTTAGAATTAGGATAATCTATAAAGTTACCTGTTCCATCAGGCACTCTGGACCATGTTCCTGCCGGATGACCGCCTGACCAAGTATATTCATCGGCTATCTTACCTTCCGGATTTCTCAAAGTCACAGTATCATTTTTGCCTAGACCGAAAGTGAAGTGACTATTGGTATCAAAGACAAAGAGTTGACCAGGTTCAACAACTGTTCCTGCCGCCACAGGGATGAATTGTGAAGCATGACCCACAGGATCATCATCCATGATATACCAACCGGAAATATCTACAGGCTGGTCACCAATGTTGATTATTTCAACATAATCTTCAAAAATATCATGATTTGTCTCAATCTCATTGATTCTTAAAGTACTTTCAATATATTCCGGACCGGATGTATTTGTATTTTCAACATTCGCTGAACCTTTAGTTGATATAGTTTCAACAAATTCACCTGTACCATCAGGTATTCTGCCCAAGGTATCAGCAGCATGACCTGTGTAAGACATACTGTCAATCAAATTTTTATCTTTATCATATAAATTTACTTCATCATTTTTTCCTAAACCGAAAC
>JAAYNE010000120.1 GCA_012521015.1 Clostridiaceae bacterium
AAAATACTTGGTTCGCTGGAAGTGTCATATGTGTATTCACCCGGTTCCGCACAAACATCAACTACTTTACCTTGATCAACAATAATCATACATTGACCATCGGCAACTACTATACCTGAACCATTCGAAATGATATTATCACTACCCTTGGTATTGGATGAGCGATTGCCAATTACTTTTTGACCTTTTCTAACTAAAATATCATTTTCTAAAGACTCACAATAAAAAAACTCTTTCCATTGATCAGCTAAGGTACCTCCAATGGCACCCGCAATAGCTTTTATTAAACCCATTTGTCTCTCCTATTCACGTTTACTAATAATATTTATTACCAATTGAACAAAAACCAGTTGAATAAAACTAAAAAATATAAGATTAAACAACTCTTCATACTTATTTATGATATTATCATAAATAAGCATTAAACACCGCAAAAAGTTTTTAATTTTACTATTTTTTTTGGATATTTTATATACCTATCGAGGCATGTATTTATGGTTTTTTCCAGTTTGTTTTTTTTGTATGCATTTTTACCTTTATGTTTAATTATTTATCAGATACCGCGAACTTTAAAATTCAAAAATTTTATCTTACTAGCTTTCTCTCTCTTTTTTTATGCTTGGGGTGAACCATTCTGGATTATTCAAATGTTAATCTCCGGTATCTGGGTTTTTTTATCAGGTTTAGTTTTGGAGCGTTATAAGCATGATCCTGCAATACACAAAACTATTTTAACTATCAGTACGATAGGAGCTTTATTACCTTTATTTATCTTCAAATATGCCGGGTTTTTCATTGGTATAATTAATTTACTACCTTTGATCAATATTCCTCTCCCAGGTTGGACGATGCCGATCGGGATATCTTTTTACACGTTCCAAATTTTAAGCTATCTGATTGATCTCTACCGAGGTAAATGTAAAGTTCAAAAATTCCTGCCGGACTTTTTGCTTTATCAGGCTTTATTCCCACAATTGATCGCCGGTCCGATCGTTCGCTACAGCGATATTGAGCAACAATTGAGAAAACGTAAAATTACGATCAGAGGTATGGCAGACGGAACCAAAAGATTTATTGTCGGTTTAGCGAAAAAAACTCTGATTGCCAACTACGCCGGAACTTTAGTTGTCCAGACTATCGGCAGTGGAAACTTGAATACACTTTCCGGTATTGAATGTTTAGTCGGAATAATTGCATTCACTATTCAAATTTATTTTGATTTTTCCGGCTATTCAGATATGGCAATCGGTTTAGGTCATATGTTTGGCTTTAAATTCAAAGAAAACTTTGAATATCCATATTATTCAAAATCAGTTACTGAATTCTGGCGTAGATGGCATATTTCACTCAGTACTTTCTTCCGTGACTATGTCTATATTCCCTTAGGTGGTAATAGAAATAATAGATTGCGTAATACTTTTATTGTCTGGTTTTTAACTGGCTTTTGGCATGGTGCAGATTGGAATTTTATTTTTTGGGGTTTGTATTATTTTGCAGTTCTCCAAATCGAAAAACATTTCATCTTAAAATATATAGAAAAAATTCCACGTGCCATCATGTGGATACCTATGAGTATTATATCAATGCTGGGTTTTGCAATTTTTTACTTTACTGCAATTCCCGATCTCGGAATATTCCTTAGCAGATTATTCACGGTTGCCGGCAATGATTTCATCAATCTGAAAGGTAAATTATTATTTAATCAAAATTTAGTATTCTTCATTTTCTCTTGGATTGTATCAATGCCAATTGTGCCGGAAATCAGAAAACGCTTGCCCGGTTTGCAAAGTTACAGATTCAGAGCAACAAAATTTTATGTTATCGGATCAACCGTTTCAATTTTATTATTACTTATAATCAGTACCGCATCGTTGGTTGGTGACAGCTTTAATCCCTTCCTTTATTTCAGGTTTTAGCTGTCAATTTAAGTAATAAGATTTTAACAAGTAATAGAATTTAACAGTAATAAAAAAAGAATAATTTCCTTAATTTCATGTTTTAAGCGGTTAATCTAAACAACGGAAAACATAATAATCAACAAGATTAAAAGGATGAAAACGAAAAATGGAAAATGATAAATATGGTTTAAATCACAGGTATCCTGAAATTTCAGCAGATGAAGTAACATCACGGAAAGTGAAATTGGATATTGGCAAATATAGTCTAAATCACAAGCATCCTAAAATTTCATCAGGTGAAGCAATACCACGAAAGGTGAAGTTGGATATTGATAAATATAGCTTAAATCGCAAGCATCTTGATATTCCAACAAGTGAAGTAATGTCACGGAAGGTGAAATCGGAAATTCATAAATATAGTTTAAATCACAAGCATCCTGAATTTTCAGCAGGTGAAGTAATACCACAGAGAAAAAAAACTAATCCTTACAAACCACAAGCTAATAAAAATGACGGTATTATTTTTATTAGTTTCTTCATTTTTCTCATTATTTTCGGACTGCTTTTTTTAGTCTGGAAAAAACAAGACGTTTCCGAAATGGAAAAAAGAGCTTTGCAACAAAAACCCATATTAAGCCCTGAAAGATTATTCAATGGAGAATACAGCAAAGAGTTTGAAGCATATTATGCAGACCAATTTCCCATGCGGAATCAATTTATGGGTCTTTACAAATCGCTGGTTACCTTAATGAATACTTTCCCCGGAGGTAAGCAAAAAATCCATTTAGTTACAGGTGCAAAAAATCAACCAAATGACATACTTAAGGCAAATAATCCTCATGCAAAAAAACAGGACATAAACAATCAGTTTGAACAAAATAATAAGTCTGAAACAAACCTCGAAAATATTCTAAAAGAAAAAAACAATGATGAAAAAGGTGATAATTCGGCAAAAATTGTCGAAGAAAAAACTCAAAACCGTGAGCTGCAATATAATGATAACAGCAATATAATTATTGATGGTAAGGCAATGGAAATATTCGGATATTTTCCGGAAAATGCCGTGGCTTATGCGAACAGAATAAATTATTTACGCGATGTTTTACCGGATCAAGTCAGGCTGATTCATTTGATTGCACCACCGGCAATTGCTTTTAACGGCTTGGAAGAATTAGAATCCGAAAGCAAGATTGTCTATCAGGCAATTGAGCAAATATATCAAACAGAAAATGATTCTATTATTAAGGTTGACGCAATCACAAATATTGCTAAACATGCCGATGAATACATTTATTTCAATACAGACCATCACTGGACAGGTCGTGGTGCATATTATGCATATCAGGCATTTTGTTTTTATACGGGACAAACTGCAACCGCTTTGGAAGATATGGAACTAACCAAGCCGGACTACAAATTTCTCGGATCCTTATATAGTTTTACAGGTAATAGTCCTCTACTCGAAAATTCTAAAGATCAAGCCGAAATCTTTTTGCCTAAACATTCAGGCACTAATACCGTTTACAGTGACACAAGCATGTCTGATGGAGTTCCGACAATGCTTTTAGATTCGGAAAGCGAAATCGATTCGCAGTATATTCTTTATTCAGGTGGTGATGTCGCCTTGAGTTTAATCAAAAGCAACATCGATAACGGAAAATCTATTCTAGTAATCAAGGATTCTTATGCAAATGCATTCTTGCCTTTTTTAATGGATAATTATGAAAATATATATTCTGTAGATCCGAGATATATGACTGATCCAATTTTACATTTTATCAGTGAAAAGGGCATTAGTGATGTATTAGTCCTTAATTCAGCTTTCATCACAGGAAATGCGGAATGGCTTGGCGGCTTTGATAACATCGTAGGCTACTAGTAGATTACCTATACCAGTCACTACTATGAATAGAGCAACTTGGGTTTTATATAAAATCACTTCTGAAAATATCCATATTTCAGCCAAACATTATCAATAGACCAAGTACAACCTTACATATAATTACCTTTTCAAGTTACTGCACTATGCCGGCTCTATCATAAATAAAACAAAAATTGATTAAACTAAAGCCGAACCGCATCCTGGGCAAAAACTTGATGTCTCAGGCATTATTGAAAAACCCGTGCCGCAATTATGACAGAATTTTCGGCAATCGGGTTATGTTGCTGCAGGTGTTCCTATTCTTCAATATCCCTGCAAAAGTGATCTTACATGTAAAGTGTTCTGTGATTTTAACAGGATAAAGATGATAAGAAGCATTCTGCATTTTAGCAGAATGCTTTTACAAAGCTTTTTTTGCAGTTTCGCAGATCGCTGCAAAAGCATCTTTATCGTTAACAGCCATGTCGGCTAAGATTTTTCTATCTAATTGAATATCTGATAATTTTAAACCATACATTAAACGGCTATAAGAAATATCATTTAATCTGGCAGCTGCGTTGATTCTGCTAATCCAGAGTTTTCTGAAATCACGTTTTTTAGTACGACGATCTCTATATGCATAAACGCCTGACTTCATCACTTGTTGATGAGCTACGCGAAATAATTTACTCTTACGACCGAAATAGCCTTTTGCTTGTTTTAGTACTCTTTTATGGCGTCTTCTCGTTTTTACGCCTCTTTTTGCTCTTGCCATAGGTTACCTCCAGCTTAATTATCTATACGGAATCAAACGTCTGATCCTCTTTGTATCCGGCTCACTGGCTACAATAATTTGACGCAATTTGCGTTTGCGCTTTGTTGTCTTCTTGTTCAGAATATGTTTTTTATAAGCTTGTGAACGTTTTACCTTGCCGGTACCCGTAACTTTAAATCTTTTCTTTGAAGAACTATGTGTTTTTTGTTTTGCCATATAGACCTCCTTTTTTTAATATTCAATTATTATCATTAATTTGAACTATTTAATCCAAATTCATATAAATTCATGCAAATTCTGAATCTATTTGCCACTTTCACTACGTGGCGTAAGATACATTACCATATGTCTTCCTTCAATACGTGGCTCGCGATCAATTTGACAAGCGTCTCCTACCTTTTCAATAAAGTCTTTCATTACATCATATCCTTGATTTTGAAAAGCCATTTCACGTCCTCGGAAACGGATAACTACTTTAACTCGATCACCATTTTCCAAAAATCTTTGAGCTGCCCGAACTTTTACATTAGTATCATGTTCTTCAGTCGTCAGTTTTAATTGTACTTCTTTCAGACTGGTAGTTTGTTGATTTCTTCTTGCTTCACGTTCGCGTTTTGATTGCTCGTAGACGAATTTTCCGTAATCCATCATTCTCGCAACAGGATTCGCCGGATTGTCCGACATTAAGACCAAATCAAGATCTCTGGAATAAGCCAAATCCAATGCTTCATCTGTACTGACAATCCCTACTTGATTTCCTTCTTCATCAATTAAGCGTACATTATCCACACGAATGTTTTCATTAATTGTGTGGTTATGTTTGTTTGATCTAGCGATAAGACACCTCCTAATCAGTTCTCTCCTCATTTTTTGTCGCTTAGCCGTATTTGTCGCTTCATCCGCCACATTTCGTCGCATAAAAAAAGCGGATTGATTCCGCTCTCCAAACACATTAATAGACTATAAGCCTTAATATTCTGTATTGACCTTTTCGCAGAATGCTTAAGGTGAGATGGAATCTTCTTTTTATTACTCGACTAATATACCGACCAAATTACATTTTGTCAACCCATACCGGAATAATGATTGTCATTTCGTATTCTCCTAAAGAACATGCACACTATTTAAGGTTCTACCATTGGATTGTTAGATAAGCTTTAAAAAAGTGTGCAAGTCCAATCCGGGAAAATCTGTTTTTTACAATTAGAGAAGACTTGCAGCTTCTTTATCTAGACAAACAACAACATTTGGATGTAATTTTAAGAAAGATGCCGGTATTTGCGGATCAATATATTCATCAACAAATGATTTGCACGCTTTTGCTTTATTGGTACCGTTTGCTATCAAAACAATCTTTTTGGATTTCATAATACCGCCTAAACCGAGCGAAATTGCTTGTTGTGGTACTTCATCAGAAGAGTTGAAGAAACGTGCATTAGCTTCGATGGTGGCTGTGGTTAAACCTGTAACATGGGTATTAGCATTTAACTTTGTATCAGGTTCATTAAAACCGATATGACCATTCGATCCAATTCCTAAAATTTGAATATCAGCATAGCCAAGATCCTGTAATTTTTGATCATAATCTTTGCATTCCTGCCCCAAATCATCAGCTATCCCGTTAGGTATAAAAGTATTTGCCTTATTAATATTTATATGATCAAAAAGATTTTGATTCATAAAATAGCGATAGCTTTGCGGATGGTCACCTGACAACCCGATATATTCATCTAAGTTCACAGAAGTCACCTGACTAAAATCCACCTGATTACTTTTGTTCATTTCAATCAAGTTTTTATACAAACCAATCGGTGATGAGCCGGTAGCCAAACCTATAACCGGTTTTTTTATTGAATTTATAACTTCTTTGACAATTTCTGCCGCATAAGCACTCATTTCATTGTAATCTTCAAACACTTTGATTGTAATCATTTTTCACCTCCATGGTTATGGTTCATTTTTTAAAAATATATCCATATATGTTTATATGTTTTGTTTTAAGTAAGAATAATAGTTACTATAATAACTTTCGTTGCTAAAATATCTTTACAAGTATTTTAACTTTAATCATTCTATATTTCCAATTTAAAAAATTGGAGCTATTTCTTGACCAGGTTAACAAATTGTTCAACTTCAGCAATTGATACATCTGCTCGTACATCACCGCCACGAACCGCACCGCCGACATGTAAATCATAGTTATAACCTTGAAGTTCTTGTTGGATTAGGTTTACGTTAAGCATATCTACACCGGAACCAACTATAATTTTTTTATTGGACAGAGCTAAGATCGATTTCAATTGTTCAAGATTTTGTGTAGCTTTACCCGGTCCACCGGAAGTTAAAATCCGAGTCACACGTTGATAATTATTTAAAATTTCTACACTTTGCAAAATATCCGCCGATTCATCAATTGCTCGGTGGAAAGTTAATTCCAGATTAGTTCCGTTCAAAATACGCTCCATAATATCAATATCCGGTAACCTGTTTTCAGCCAGAATCCCCATGACTACAATTTTTACACCGAATTGTTCAAAAAGTAATGCGTCTTCACGCAAGACTTCAATTTCTTCCGCGGTGTAGACAAATTCACTGCGATTTGGTCTGAGCATTACTGCAGTCGGAATTTTAACTTGTTCAATTATTTTTTTGACTAAACCGATACTGGGAGTGAATCCTCCTTCACTCAAAGCACTTACCAATTCAATCCTATCTGCACCGGCTTGTTCGATTGCGATCGCATCACTGAGTGATGAAGCAATAATTTCAATCATTTAATCACCTCATATTTCATATTTATTCGCTCAACTTATTGAAGCGTATAAGAAAAATCCATGGTACTTTAGAGTCGCACCACGGATTTTTATTTTTTATAATTAACTACATAACAGCAAATACCAAATAGTATTTTTCAATCAGATAAACCGGATTATAATAATTTTCTCATTTCATCAGCAACAAATTGAACTTGTGGTCCGACAATAACTTGGACACTGGTTTTTGACGGTCTGATAACACCGGAGATCGGTGCACGTTTAATTAACTCTTCATTGACTAATAGATTATCTTTAACTCCCATACGTAAACGGGTTACACAGTAGTCTAATTCAGCAATATTATCTTTGCCGCCAAGTCCTTCAAGAATTTGAGCTGCCATTACTGCAAAGTCCGTATCGGCACCAAGTTCGATTTTTTGTTCATCTGCATCGGCATCATCTCCACGTCCCGGAGTCTTTAAGTCAAATTTTGTAATAATAAAGCGGAAAACTACGTAGTAGATAACAAAGAACACTACTCCTAATAGCAGAAGCATGTACCATTTAGTGGCAGTAGGTAATTTAGCAGCCAAGATCATGTCAATCATACCGGCACTGAAACTGAAACCGGACATCCATTTTAAGCTAGCCGCTATGAACGCTGAAATGCCTGTTAAAACAGCATGAATAATGTAGAGTGAAGGAGCTAAGAACATGAATGCGAATTCTATCGGTTCTGTAACACCCGTCACAAATGAAGCGACCGCACCTGCCAACAGCAAAGAGGCAGCTTCTTTTTTACGTTCTGTTTTAGCCGTGTGGTACATGGCTAAAGCTGCACCCGGCAAACCGAACATCATAATCGGGAAGAAACCTGCTTGGTACATACCGGGTACATAGGCACCACCGGTTTCAGCAACTAATCTTTCAACATTTGCAACAACATCAGGTTGACCAATATTCCAGAAATTACCAATATCATTAATCTTAATCAAGTCAAACCAGAATACATTGTTTAATGCATGATGTAGTCCGGTCGGAATCAACAGACGATTGAAGAATGCATGGATAGCAGCACCTAACGGTCCCATTGAAGCAACCGTAGTACCGAATGCTACCAGACCTGAGTAAACTACCGGCCATACGAAGTATAAAACACCTGATAAAACTAGAGCTGCAAAACTGGTGATGATCGGCACCATACGACGTCCGCTAAAGAAAGCCAAAGCATCCGGTAACTTTTTATCATGAAACCTATTATAGATAGCAGCAGCGATAATACCGATAATAATACCGACAAATACGTTTCCCGAATTGATTTTATCAAATCCTTGTTTAGCAAAATCAGCCGCTACAGCTTCATCTGCAAGATCCAGACCTTTCATTTTTGAAACAGCACCGGCACTAAGTACATTGGTAACCAGAATAAATCCGATCATACCGGCTAGTGCTGATGCACCGTCTTTGTCTTTCGACAAACCATAAGCTACTGCAACAGCGAAGATAATACCTAAGTTATCAAGTACGGCACCACCTGATTTGATCAAAATCATCGCTATTACATTGTTTGCACCCCAACCGCTGGGGTCAATCCAATAGCCGATACCCAACATTAGAGCAGCTACCGGCATTACCGCAACTGCACCCATAAGAGCACGGCCAAGTCTTTGCATTTGCCTCATCATAAAAATTGTCCTCCTCTTTTTTAAAGTAAATTTCTCTTTTTAACTATCAGCGATAATTTGGTAATATTTAAGCAAATTATTAAATGCCGATGTTAACTACCAAAAAACACTATACAATGCTGGGCTAGCATCATATACGCTAATAATTATTACCTCTAATAATTAATTATTATTCACAATCCGTATGTCAAAACGACATACGAATATTCACTAGTTTTTTGTTTGTCAATTTTACATTAAACAATTAAATCTATAGCAAAATGCTTACACACTATAAACACTAATACCATTAATATACGTTTCCTGTAATTTCATATTCTGATCCAAAACAATATAATCTGCCGGATATCCTTTGCTGATTCTGCCACAAATATCAGCAATACCGGAACTTTCTGCCGGAATCAGAGTCGCCATTTTAATTGCTTCTTGTGGGGTTACAATACCCCAATCAATCACATTATTGACTGCATCAATCAATTTCAGACACGAACCTGCCAGACTGTTCGAACCGTCAGTTAAGCGAACTGCGCCATCTTTTAATATAACTGGGAATTCACCCAAAGTATATTCGCCTTCCGGCATACCGCCTGCCCGCATACTATCGGTAATTAAAGCAACTCTGTCCGTTGTTTTTGCCCTGAGCGCTACTTCAACAGCTCCGGGATGAACATGATATCCGTCACAAATTAGTTCTGCAATCGAGTTATTTGTATTGAAACAAGCTCCGACCATACCCGGATTTCTATGGTGTAAACCGCTCATTCCATTATATAAATGAACAAAAACTCCTGCACCGGATTCAACTGCAGCAACTGCCTGATCATAACTTGCATCACTATGCCCCAGAGCTACAACTATTCCCTGCTTTTTAAGTGCTTTGATAAAATCAATCGCACCATTTCTTTCCGGAGCTATTGCGATTTTTTTAATCAAACCGTTTGCTGCACTTTGCCATTGATCAAATATTGCTAAATCAGGATCCAAAAAATATTTGGGATTCTGAGCTCCTTTATATTTTTCTGTAAAAAATGGACCCTCCAGGTAAATACCTTGAATCTTTGCTCCGGTTGACAAAGCAGCATTTTCTGCAATGACTTTGCATGCCGTTTCAACGTTTTCAATAGAGTCTGTCAATGAGGTTGGTAAAAAGGATGTGACACCGGTACTTGGCAATTTTTCACAAATTTCTAAAACACCGGCCCCGTTTAAGTCCATAAAATCATGACTCATGAAGCCATGAATATGGGTATCAACCAATCCGGGTGCAATGGAAAAATTTGAGTAATCACGGATTTCCCAATCCATATTGTCGGGTAAAGTCTCATAGAAATCTCCAATAACTCCATCAACAACTTCTAAATAACCTTTTTCAGCAATATCTTTTTCGAAAAAAAACTTATCCGCGTAGATTAAATAATGCATTTCACGCCTCTCATTTGTTAGAATTACTAAAAATTTCTTTAAACACAATTTTATTCTTAACTATGAAGAAATATAAATCAAATAGAAATCCTTATTTAACTTTATACTAACTTTATACTATTTATTTAATTTCTTCAATTTATTTAATATATCAATTTGCAAATTACTTGACAGGCAAATTGCATAAATCCGTCTTACTTCTTTTATTATATTTTTTTATTTCGCTTTCTCAATCTACTTAAATATTTATATACATATAAAAAGGTTGTCTTACAAAATCAGACAACCTGCGTTTTTTAGAAATCTGGTTGAGCCGGCAAGTTTGCCAAACCTTTAGCAATCGATTCATCCGTTGGCGGTGTATCGTCAAGATCATTTTCCCGATAACGTCGATATGCTGACATATCGAAATATCCGGTACCGGTCAAACCGAACAAAATCACTTTCTTCTCACCTGTTTCCTTACATTTCAGGGCTTCATCAATCGCTGTTTTTATTGCATGAGCAGATTCCGGCGCCGGGAGTGTACCTTCGACTTTGGCAAATAGACCGGCAACTTCAAAAATTTCTTTTTGGGTTACACTTCTTGCCTCATCCAGATAACCATCATGATAGAGTTGTGAGAGAATAGGACTCATACCATGAAAGCGTAAACCACCGGCATGTGATGCAGGAGGAATAAAACCATGACCCAAAGTATACATTTTTGCTAAAGGAGTCACCTGACCTGTATCACAATAATCATAAGCAAATTTTCCACGGGTCATACTCGGACAAGATGCAGGTTCGACCGCAATAAAATAAGGTGATTGTTTGCCGGTGAGACGATCTGCCATAAATGCACTCATTAACCCGCCCAGATTCGAACCACCACCCGCACATCCGATTACGACATCAGGATAACGATCAATTTTCTCCATTGCCAATTTGCTTTCCAAACCAATAATACTCTGATGGATTAAAACTTGGTTCAACACCGAACCTAAAGTGTAGCGATATCCCTCATTCAAAACGGCATATTCTACTGCTTCCGAAATTGCAGTACCTAGACTACCGTTACGATTAGCCGGATCTAGCAACATCTTCCTGCCAACCTCGGTCGTATCCGATGGCGACATAGTAACATCAGCATTATAGGTTTCCATAATCGCAACCCGATCTGGTTTTTGCTCGGCGGAAACTCTAACCATATATACTTTACAATCCAAATCAAAGTAACCGCAAGCCATTGCTAAAGCTGTACCCCATTGGCCGGCACCCGTTTCTGTGGTAACACCTTTCAGCCCTTGCTTTTTAGCATAATAAGCTTGAGCAATTGCCGAATTCAACTTATGACTGCCTGAAGTATTACCACCTTCATATTTATAATAAATCTCGGCAGGAGTGTCCAAAACCTCTTCCAAGAAATAGGCTCTAATCAGTGGAGACGGTCTGAACATTTTATAAAAATTTCGAATTTCCTCTGGAATTGGAATGTATCGATCAGTTGTATTTAATTCCTGTTTTGCCAATTCTTCACAAAATACTGAACTCAAATCTGCTACCGTAACCGGTTGCATTGTTGCCGGATTAAGCAATGGTCGATGATCATTTTGCATATCAGCTCTGACATTATACCACGATTCGGGAATCTCCTTTTCTGTCAGATATGTTTTATAAGGAATATTGTTCTTCATGTTATAACCTCTTTTTCTAAGCAGGCAATGTTAATTCAAAACAAGGACTGTCTGATATTAATATTATTCATATTTTGATGGGTTTTTTCAATAAAGTATTTGATTTTTGATTATAGATATTTAAAGTTCTTCCAAATACGGTAAATCCGGAATATTATGGAGCTCTTCAAGGATACTTTCTCTGGATCTTCTTTCTATACTGCGAGCAGTGACCAAAAATACAAAACTATCATCAGTTGGCACTCCTTCTTCAACTTGTAAATTTCTCATTATTAATCCCTGTTTTCGTAAATGTTTGGTTATTGTAAAATTAGTTTAAAGATTTCATTCGATATCAACTGCCTTTAACAACATTTTCGGCTTGGGCCCGAGTGTTTTTATGGTAAATCAGTTTGAAGATTTCACCTATTACAAACGGTAAAATTGATAAACCAGCAATCACTAGCCAATCTCTACCGGTCAAAGCAATTGTATGGAAATAAGTTTGGAACCAAGGTACGTATACTACTACCAGCATTAATACTGCTGAAATCAGAACTGCTTTGTTCATGGTCGAATTGGTAAATAATCCTAATTGGAATACAGAATAGTGCTCCGACCGACTGGAAAAGGCTCTCAATAATTCTGCAAAAATTAAAGTAATAAAAGCAAATGTTCGAGCACCAAATGAAGGACCGAATCCTGTCGCAGCAATGAAACTGTATGATGTTGCTTGAACTGTCGAATCTGTGAGCATTATGTCAGGATAAAGAAAACGTCCGATTTGGAAAGCTGAAAATACTGCGATAAAAATTGCAATAGCCTGCGTAATTATTGCAGCTAACATTTCTCGATTAATAATCGATTCATCACTTTTGCGCGGTGGATGAAGCATAATGTCTTTTTCGCCTTTTTCTCTACCTAATGCCAGAGCCGGAAAACTATCCGTGACCAGATTCAACCACAATAATTGAATTGGAGCTAAAGGTGTAAATTGCGGTCCTAAAACTAAATTGGTAATAAATACGACAAGAATTTCACCAACATTACACGACAATAAAAAGCTGACAAATTTTCTGATATTGCTATAGATAATTCTGCCTTCTTCAACCGCTGTAACGATAGTCGCAAAATTATCATCGGTCAAAATCATATCGGCTGAGCTCTTAGCAACTTCGGTACCGGTAATACCCATTGCAACCCCAATATCCGATTGTTTGAGAGCCGGAGCATCATTGACTCCGTCACCTGTCATCGCTACAATATGGGCCTTGGCTTTTAGGGCTGCAACAATCCTCACTTTGTGTTCGGGCGATACCCTGGCATAAACTGCAACTTTTTCACATGCTTTTTCTAAATCTGCATCGGACATTTTTTCCAATTCTGCACCGGTCAAAACCTGATCGTCATCTTGCATTAAATTCAGATTTTTTGCTATTGCGACCGCTGTATCTTTATAGTCACCCGTAATCATAACTGCTCTGATACCGGCACCATGGCAGACTACTATTGCATCTTTAGCTTCCGGACGCGCCGGATCGATCATACCGGAAAGACCGACAAAAACCATATCTTGTTCTGCATTTGAAAAATTTGAATCCGGATGAGATTTATATGCAAACGACAAAACTCTGAGAGCAGAATTGGCAAAAGCTGAATTTGCCTCCAATACCTTTGTTTTAGCTGATTCAGTTAATTCAACAACTCCTGTTTCAGTCAAAATATGAGTACAATGATCCAAAACTATATCAGGAGCGCCTTTAGTTAATGATAGATGTGCTCCATTAAACTCATGAAAGACCGACATCATTTTACGACTTGAATCAAAAGGCAAATCTCCTAAGCGAGGATATTTTTCTTTTAAGGCTTCCGGTAAAAAATTCAGCTTAGCACTTAAAGTCAGCAATGCACCTTCGGTCGGATCCCCTAAAACACCCCAACTCTGATCGTTTTTTTGAATCAGACTAGCTTCATTGCACAGAGCAGCAATTTCCAGCAATCTGGTCAATTCCAGTGAACTTTGTTCAACAACATGATTGGAACTGTATTCGATTATTTCTCCTTTAGGTTCATATCCTGTTCCGGAAACTTCGTATAGTTTATCTGCAACATAAAGTCTGGTTACCGTCATTTCATTTTGGGTCAGAGTACCAGTTTTATCAGAACAGATTGTATCAACACTACCTAAAGTCTCAACTGCCAATAGACGCTTGACAATAGCATTTTTCTTCGCCATACGATTCATGCCTAAGGCTAATACGATCGTAACAATTGCCGGTAAACCCTCGGGAATTGCAGCAACAGCCAGACTAACTGCAGTCATAAATAATTCCAGTAAATCTCCGCCTTGAAATAAACCGACGACAAAAACAATTGCACAAACTGCCAAACAAATAATTGCCAGAATTTTTCCCAAATTGTTTAAATTCTTTTGTAAAGGGGTTGCCTCTTGTTCAATACCTTTAAGGCGTTTAGCAATTTTCCCTACTTCAGTTTTTTCAGCAATTTCAACAACAATTCCACGACCACGTCCATAAGTTAATGCAGTACTGGAAAAAATCATATTCGAACGGTCGCCGATACCGAGCTCGCTATCACTGGTAAATTCAGCATCTTTATCAACCGGAACCGATTCTCCGGTTAAAGAAGCTTCTTCCGCTTGCAAGTTGCTACTCTCTAAAAGTCTGATATCTGCAGGAACAATATCCCCGGCTTCCAGAATAACAATATCACCCGGCACTATGTCCGCTGCTTTAATCATGCTTTGTTCACCATCTCGCAAAACTCTTGCCTCAGGCGCCGCCATCTTCTGCAATGCATCAATTGCTTTTTCGGCTTTACCCTCCTGATAAACACCGAGAATCGCATTAATTAAAACAATTGCAATTATTAAGATTGCATCAATTAACTCACCCAGTACACCGGAAATAATTGCAGCTACAATTAGAACAATAATCATTACATCCTTGAACTGTTCAAGAAATTTTTTCCATAACGGAACCGCTTGTTCAGCTTCCAGTTCATTAAATCCGTAAATTGCCTGACGTTGCTTAGCTTCCGTTGAATTAAGACCTGTTATGGGATTGGAATTAAGACGTTCAATTATAATTTCTCTGGATAATTGATAATTTTCGCCGGTTAGAAAGCCATTGTTTTCATTAGAAATTTCTTTCATTAGACACCTACATTTTGCTTATCTGAAAATTATGTTGGTTAAAACCGTAAATAAAATACTTCTAATTCTCGTTTTAATCAACATTTATTCTTTTTATTTTTATTTAAGTATTTTTATCTTTAGTCCGATTCCTGCTCGAGTCCGATTCCTGCTCGGGTTGTTCATCATCTAAAAATTCAAGTTTTATACGGGCAATTCGCTTATCATCCATTTCGAGCACTGTAAACTTAAATCGATCTACAATAACCGACGGATTCTCAAAAGGCTCCGGAATACGTTCTAATCTGTTGAGTACTAAGCCTGCTAAAGTATCATAATCGAAATTATCCTCTTCATCTAATTCAGAAACTTCCGGTACCCTTTCGACCACTTCTTCCGGTGAAAGCAAACCATCTAAAATATAACTGCCATCAGGATTTCTTACAACACTTTGATCGGCACCGTCATACTCATCCGCTATATCTCCAACTATTTCTTCCAAAATATCTTCTATCGCAATCAAACCGTCTGTTCCGCCATATTCATCAATTACAATCGCCAACGAAATATTCTGCTGTTGCATCTCTCGGAACAGAACACTAATTGATTTACCTTCCGGTACAAAATAAGCTTCGCGCAAATATTTTCGCAAATCAAAACTTTCTCTTTGATTCTCAGTAATTCGTAACAAATCTTTGATATGGAGAATTCCGATAATATCATCAACATTTTCTTCGAAAACCGGAATCCGACTGTAGCGTTCATGAGCAGCTACAAAAATCACTTCTTTATATGTTGAGTCAGCCGGTAAAGTAACCATAGCAGTACGTGGTGTCATGATTTCCGATACTTCCGTATCATCCAAATCAAAAACATTATATATCATTTGAGCCTCATCGCTATCAATGCCGCCACTTTCACCACCTGCTCGTGCCATGAAAAGTATCTCTTCCTCGGTAATTTCTATTTCATTTTTGCTTAAATCAATTCCAATAACACGACAGATAAATTTGGCGGAAGCATTGAGGAACTTTGCGAAAGGACTTACTAATATTTCCCATATCCGTAAAACTGCGACGAATCTTTTGGCAAATTTTTCAGGATCACGCATACCGATTTGTTTCGGCACTAACTCACCTAATACCAGAGAAAAATAAGAAATTATCAAAGTTATCCCGACTGTGATAATTGTCTCCAAATATCCTCTGGACTGAGTCGGATCAAGCCAATTATAAAGAATTGGTGCAATTTGATTTGCACCGAAAGCAGCGGATAAAAAGCCAGCAAATGTTACACCAACTTGGACTGTGGCCAGAAAACCACCTTGATTATCAAGAAAAGGAAGTAATTTTTTCGCAACGATATCTCCATCTTCAGCTTTGGCACGTATTTTTGTTTCATTCAATCTGACTATTGCCATTTCGGAAGCTGCAAAAAAACCATTGATTAAAATCAGGATAAAAATAACAATTGCATTAATTAAAATAACTTTAGCTGAATTTGAATCGCTTACAGAATTTGCATTGATAATAAAATGTTGCACCAAAGTACAACAATGACTTGCGTCCACTCGGACTTGTCCTCCTTAAGTAAATGAGTTATTAACTCTTATCATACAACATTTTCACATTGTATCTATATCGTCTATTGTCAAAAAAGTAAATCTGCTGACCTTTTAATGATAGAAATATATCAAATATAGGTATACTTGACAAGTTGATTACTTCGCAAATAAATTGCACAAAAAATCCATCATTGTCAAAACTATCAATTATTTATAGCTAATATCATAAATTAATTAATTTAATGGTTTCACGGGATAAATTCAGCAATGATTTTTGACTGGTAAATAAAATAATCTGACGTTTTTGACGTTGACTTAAATCATATAATAATTCAAGCGATAAAGCCGTACGGTTTTGATCTAACTGCGTAAAAGGATCATCCAGAATCAACGGAACACTCCCGCCCACATCCTGTAATAATTCAGTTAATGCTAAGCGCAAAGCTAGGTTAATTTGATCATTTAAACCGGCACTGTAAAAGGCTTGTTCGTAGTAATGCGAGTTATTATTAGTATCTGATTGTAAACGTACAACATAATCTTTATCAATTTTCAAATCCTGATATTGTGATCCGGTCATTGCGGATAAATATTTCGCAGCTTTTTGATTGAGTAAAGGACGTACATCTTGTTCGAATTTCGCTTTACTATATTTTAAAAGATGTATCGACATCAATAAGGCAACATAGTTTTGTTCAGCTTTTTGATACATTTTATTTAATCTGCCAAGCTCAATTTCCAACTCTCTAGTGTTTATTTGATCTTGTATTAAATGATTTAAATCTGTCTTGTCAGCCGCTAATTTCTCCCGTAATATAATCCGATTTTCTTGAATTCCGGCTAATTGTGAAGCAATATAATTTTCCGAAAATTCAGGAAATGTTCTCAATTCGAATTGTTTCTCGGTTAGCCAATTTTGGGCATCCTCATAGGCTTTATAGAATTGTGCCGTATCATATGAACCTTTAAGATCTTCCATCTGTTCTTTGATTCGTTTAATTTCTTCTTCATTATGAATACTGTTAACGGTTTGCTCACGCAAGCTTTGGATCGCCAAGTCTAGCTGATCATCATTCGGCAGTTCTAAAAAATAGGGTCTAATCAAATATTTCAATTTAGTAAATTCTTTTTGATACGCTTGTTCAGCATATTCCGCTACTTCAGCAGCTTTTTTCTGATCTGAATTTAGTTGATTGATTCGCTGATCAATCTGTTCAAGTTGCCACTCTAGTTTTTGCAATCCGTTTTCAATCTTCAAAGTACGAATTTCATGTTTACGAATCTCCTCATGATATTGTTTGAGCATATTTTCATGTCTACGTTGCAGAAAAAAATAAATAAACACCATAATAAACGGCAACAAGACTGCCAATACAATCAGAATTCCCGACAAGGTCGGTTTATTTGTACGAAAAATCAGACCGCCAATTAAACAGAAAAACTCTGCTATCACCAGAGGAATAAAAGATGCATAAGAGATCTTCGGTTTATTAAATGCCTTGGGCTTTTGTTCTGTTGATTTTTTTTGTAAATATTGTAAGCGAGTCCTTTCAGCAACAATTTCAGAAATAGTTCGTTTTGCTTCATTACGATAATTTTCTTGTTCAATCGATCTTTGTTCAGCAACATTGAATCTTATTTCATATTCACTTAGGGCTTGAGCAGTTTGTTGACGCTGATTGGCAATTTCGGTTAATTCTTTGACTGAAATAAATTTATTACGTAAAATACCCTCAGATATATTATTTGCCGAATCCGTATATTTGTTCAATGAATCTTGGAGTTTTTTATATTTTTCAAAGCGCTCCGCCAATTTTAATTTCTGATGTTGTTGATTTTGGAGAAGCAGTGAGTTTTCCCTAGTGGCAAGCTCGGTCAGTTCAATTTCCAAATCTTCAATACTCTGATTCAAATTAGCCACCTGTTGATCTCTGATTAATGCTTGTTCCAACTCTAAATTCAAATCATCTGTTTTCTGTTCAAGCTTAGCCAAATATCCTGTATCCCCACGATCCGGTTTATAGTATTTGCGAGCTTTCTCCAATCTGAAATTAATCTCTTCAAAAGACCAGTCATATTCTGATAAACCAACTTTGCGATTTATTTTTTGATCAAGTTCGGATAGATTTTCCGAATCGACACTTGGATTTTCCACAAAGACCGTATTTAAAAATTCTATTTCTGAAATTTGAAATAATTCCTGTCCCGGCTGATCCGGATTTTTTAAATTGACCGGTTCACCGCTCGCTTCAAGCGAAAGCCAGGTTTGATCTTGAGCTTTACGTTCAGCGAACTTTTTTGCTAAACGATAGGTTAAGCCATGATGGCTGAAAACAATATAGCCGCCCATCATTTTACCTGACCAAGGTTGATACCTTTTGCGAGCATTGGTTTCAACCGAATGACCGATTTTTCCGAAACCGTAAAACATGACTTTAATAAAGTTTTGGATTGTAGTCTTACCGCTTTCATTAATCCCGTAAACAATCTGCATTTCAGGATTAAATTTGATTTGTAAATTTTCCAATCCACCAAACGCTTCAATATATATTCGATCAATCTTCATAAATATCCAAATCCTGTTCCGCTGCCTGCATCGTGAAATAATACCCCTGCTCAATCACCTGCTTTGCCTGTTCAACGTTTAGATCAGACAAACCGAGTTCTTCTAATACCTTATTTAATAAATCGGGACCGGTAGCAAGTCGTTTCGCATATCGCGTAACATCGCCCCGTAGTGAATGTTCTTCCATCAAGCTGGCAAAATCAATCATCATTTTTGTTTCGTCTACTAATTCAACATAAAAGAACATGGTTTTCAATTTTGTTAACAATAATTCTCGATTAATTTTTTGTGATAAATAACCGACTAATTTTAGTTGACAACAATCATAATTTGATCTAATTCTATAAGCTGAAATTCGTTTTTCTAAAGTAATAAGAATTTTTTCATGTAGTTCCAATTGGGTATCAAAATCAATCTGTGTTATGTCCAACCGAATTTTAAAAAACTTAGGACCGGCAAGCGGAATAAAACTAATTTTTCCTACTTCCGAAGTTTCTATAAGCTCAAGCAGAAAGACCCCTTTGCTGCCATCTTCATCAAATCCTCTACCACTAGGACAACCGCTATACAAACAAGGAATACCCTCTGCAGTATGTATTTCCTTATCCGACTTATGAATGTGTCCCAGTAAAACTAAATCGAAACCGCAACGATCGAACCAAGACATATTTAAAGGATTATAGTTAGACGGTGAATTTGAACTCTGCAAATCTCCATGTTGGAGTAAAATGTTAAAATAGACAGAATCTAGCTTTAAATCAATTCCTTGCCATAAGGGGCTTGGGCTCGACTGGCTAATAAACGGTTTGCCATAAAATCGAATTTTTTGATCATCAAATCGAAAACATTCTGTTTGTGGTTCAAAGACAAACACATGCTGTAAATCGTAAAAGCTTTGCCAAAATCCGGCTTGATGCCAATAGTCATGATTGCCCGGATTGATTATAATTTTAACTTGAGGAATTGCAGAAAATCCTTGATAAACTCTATCAAGCAAATGCTTGTCCGGATTACTTGAATCAAACAGGTCTCCGCCAATTGTTAGGAAATTTACTCTTTCTTTGCGACAAAAATCTATAATCTGAAAAAAGACCTTTTCTTGTTCTGAGTTCATTACTTTTTGCTTGGCAGGCTCCAAAAAGCTGAAAGGAGATCCCAGATGTAAATCTGCGGTATGTAAAATTTTTAAATTTCTCTTCATACTATTTATTATTCGTTTTTTATGCTGTTTTCGCTCGTTAATGATTCATTTTTTGTTTTTATATTTTAACATATTAAAAACCATTCTGTATTCGAATATCAAGAGAACATAGGTTAAACCGAAGTTCAAGATGAGTATAATAACATTTATTATTAAATAGTTATTTATGCTACAATAATTGTATAATATTCTAGCTAATGTTAGGTACTGATAATTTTAATGAAATGATCAAAAAACAAAATATTGCAATATAACCATCAAAATTAATCAGCAAACTAAAATAACATCGTTATTTAGTAATATAAACACACTATATTTACATATTTACGGAGGTACAAATGAAAAATAATATGCAAATGGATCTGCTAGGTATTAACGCCATACGTGCATTATCTATTGATGCTATCCAAAAAGCAAATTCTGGACACCCGGGAATGCCGTTAGGAGCAGCTCCGGTAGCTTTTGAATTGTGGGCAAATCATATGAAGCATAATCCAAGTAATCCTAACTGGTTTAACCGAGATCGTTTTATCTTAAGTGCCGGTCATGCATCAATGTTGATGTATTCATTATTACATCTATTCGGCTATGGTTTAACAGCCGATGACCTTGCTCAATTTAGACAATGGGGAAGTAAAACTCCTGGTCATCCGGAATACTTGGACACTGAAGGCGTTGAAATGACCACAGGTCCTTTGGGTCAGGGCATTGCATCAGCTGTAGGTTTTGCAATCGCAGAAGCTCATTTGGCATCTCGTTTCAACACAGATGAACAAAAAATTATCGATCATTACACTTATGTATTGTCGGGTGACGGTTGCTTAATGGAAGGAGTCAGCTGCGAAGCAAGTTCTCTAGCCGGACACTTGAAATTAGACAAGTTAATTCTTTTCTATGATCGCAATAAAATTACAATTGAAGGTTCTACCGATTTAGCTTTTACTGAAGATGTAGCAGCTCGTTATAAAGCATACGGTTGGCAGGTATTATCCGTAGCAGATGCCAATGATACCAATGCAATTGCCAAAGCAATTGAAGAAGCAAAAGCTAACAAAGAGCAACCCACTATAATCATCCTACATAGTAATATTGGTTATGGATCTCCGTTAGTAGGTAGTGAATCTACGCACGGCAGCCCTTTAGGTGATGATAATATTCTCAAAACTAAAGAATATTTAGGCTGGGATAAGGCTTTACCGGCATTAGAGATCCCGCAAGCTCTAAAAGATTATATGGTTGAAATTCAGAACAGATTATCCGAAGATGAAAAAGTATGGAATGAAACTTTTGCCGCTTGGCAAAAAGCTAATCCTGAGTTAGCAAAAGAATTTGCTCAATGTTTTGAACCTAACCTCGAAGCTTTAGAAAATGATCCTGCTTTATGGAGTTTCTCCGGTGAACAAGCTACCAGAAAAACTAGCAGTACCGTTTTGAATGTTGTCGCCAAACATTTACCGGGATTAATCGGCGGTTCAGCTGACTTGGCACCTTCGAACAATACTGACATGCCGGGTCTAGGCTATCTTTCGGCTGAAAATTATAGCGGACGCAATATTCATTACGGAATTCGTGAATTCGCAATGGGCTGTATTGTTAACGGTATGAATTTACATGGTGGAGTTCATGCTTTCGGTGCAACTTTCTTTGTTTTTGCAGATTATATAAAGCCTGCATTCCGTCTGGCTTCTCTCATGAATGTACCGTCACTCTTCATCCTGACTCATGACAGTATTGGTGTCGGTGAAGACGGTCCTACCCATCAGCCGATCGAACAGCTCAGTATGCTACGGGCAACCCCTAATACTTACGTATTTAGACCTGCAGATGGTAAAGAAACTGCTGCTGCATATCTCTTTAACTTAAAAGAAAAAAAACCAACCTTCCTGGCTCTAACCAGACAAAATCTGCCCACTTACGAGCAATCCAGCAAGGATGCAATAAAAGGCGGCTATATCTTCCAAGATTGCGAAGGAACCCCGGAATTAATTATTCTGGCAAGTGGTTCAGAGGTCAAACCAGCTTTGGAAGCACAACAGGAATTAATCGAACAAGGTAAAAAAGTTCGTGTGGTTTCAATGCCTTGTATGGATGCATTTTTAGAACAAGATACAGCTTATCAGGAAGAAGTCTTACCTTCCACAGTGACCAAAAGAATTTCAATTGAAGCTGGTTCAACAATGCCCTGGTACCGCCTAGTCGGCTCAACAGGAAAAGTGATTGGTATCGATCATTTCGGAGCATCAGCACCTGCTAGTATTCTATTTGAAGAATTTGGGATCAATAAACAAGCTGTTTTAGATGCAGCAAATGAATTGCTCTAATTCATATAACAACTCAATTAAAGGTCAGACTGAGTACAGTAAATTGAATCAAATGAAAATGAATTATTTAAATCAGATAAGAATATTTAGAAATAACTTGATTAATAATTCAAGCCGTACCTATATTTTGGTACGGCTTTTTTTGATATGAATTTTCAAGACTGAGGTATTTATGGAGCAGAATAAAGAGAAGTGGACTATAAACTCTACACTGGGGGATGTTCTGGAATCAATTATCGGTTATGAACTCTTATCTTTCATTGCTTATTATGCAGGTAAAACCGTTGAGGATTTTAACAAATTTTATCTTCGTTCGATTAAATTAAAATCATATACTATCATTCAACGTTTTACCGGAGTCATGTTTGACCGCAGAATTGCGACATGGATCGTGGATAAACTTAATCAATACGAAAGACGACAAGATATTTATCCGGACGAAATTTCGTTTAACCATAAATGGTGGAAAAGTAGCATTATTTATCAAATTTTTGTACCTAGCTTTCAAGATGCCAATCATGATGGTATTGGTGATCTTAAAGGAATCATTGAGCGCTTTGAGCATATTTTGTCATTAAACGTCGATACGATTTTGTTAAGTCCAATCTTCGATTCGCCAATGGTTGATGCAGGCTACGATATTAAGGATTTCTATGAAATTAATCCATTGTTTGGATCAAAAAAAGATCTTAGGGAATTGATTGCACTTTGTCATCAAAACAATTTAAAAATCATTCTGACTCTACCAATAAGTCAAACCTCAGATCAACATGCTTGGTTTGATATCCCTAAGTATAAAATTGATAGTGCCCCTAATAATAATATTGAAGATAAGTCTCAAGTAGATACAAGTAATCATATTGCTAAAAACAAAAACTTCTATATAGTAAATGACGGTCCAAATAATTGGCAATCCTTTTATGGTGATTCGGCGTGGCTTTATAAGCGTTCTACTAAAAACTATTATTTACACCTTAAAAGTTCAAAACAACTAGACCTGAACTGGGATATGGATTTTGTCCGAGAAGAGATGATTAGAGTCATGACTTATTGGAAAAATTTCGGTATTGACGGTTTGTTTCTTGAATCAGCTTCAATCATTGCCAAAAACGAAGCTTATCCCGAAGGCAGTAAGTCCTTGGCCGTCTTGACTGATGTTTCCGGAATCGAAAATTATATCTATCAGCCCAAATTATTGGATTGGTTGAACGAAATATACTTGGCACTTAAACAAGATTCACCTGATTTCTTGATTATTGCTGATTGTCTGAGAATGCATAGTAATTACACCAAATTAATTAGCGGCGATGCAACAAAACGTAGCGATCTTGCTTTGAATTACAATCAATTTGAAGAACCAGGCCAGCGTCGCTTTCATTCAAGTTATTTGCCACTCGACTATTTGAGTAATGTATGGCTAAAAATGCAGTTGGCGGCAGATAATTCATATTGGCCGGTATTGTTTTGTGAAGACCCTAAACATCCAAGAATTGTCAGTCGAATGCAAAATCACAATCTTTACCGTAACCAAATTGCTAAATTGATTGCAACTCTACAATTGACTGCCAAAGGTACGGTCATGTTATA
Source organism: Clostridiaceae bacterium (assembly GCA_012521015.1). Lineage (GTDB taxonomy): Bacteria > Bacillota > Clostridia > Saccharofermentanales > DTU023 > UBA5436. Next base: position 24,446 of record JAAYNE010000120.1, read on the forward strand.
TCAAGGACAGGAATTAGGTCAAATAAATGCCCCTTTCCATAATATTGACCAAATAAGAGACATCGAAAGTCAACTCCGATATGAAAAATTAAATGAACAACTGAGTTTTGCAGAAGATTCAGGATCGCTTGATCGCATAATTCGTGGCAGTCGGGATCATGCTAGAGTACCAATAGTCTGGGATAATGAACAACTAAACGGAGATTTTTCGCAAAATGAAGCAACCTGGATTGACTGTTTTGCTGATCCCAAAATGAGTGTTGCCGAACAAGGTAATGATTCACATTCAATCCTCAATTATTACCGCTCCTTAACTTCTTTACGTTCACATTATGTCACCTTGGCTCACGGCAAATTAGAAATCATCAGCAAACGCAACACCAGCATTCTACGTTATTTCCGCTATGACGACCAACATGCGTTTTATATTGAAGTTAACTTAACTGATGAGACTTTGAATGTAACCGGTTTTAACGCTTCGCAATTATTGCGTAAGGCTGAAGAACATAATATTAAAATGCCTAAATCTCCCGATCGCACAATTCTAATTTCCAATTATCCCGATCGTAATCAACAAGACTATATCAAAAACAGTGAACTCCGTCCCTACGAAACATTTATTGTGAAGTTATTCTAAGCAATTGTCCTTGGTTTTGTCAGGATATTAGCTTGATAGCAAAATGTTAAAATAAAACTGTAACTATTGGATCCCAATTAATTGTTTTCGGCTTCGTCTTGACGGAGATGACAGTTCTTATATTTTTTGCCGCTGCCACACCAACAAGGTTCATTTCTACCCGGGATAACTTTTTTCTTAACAGGTGCCTGTTTTAGAGGTGCTGCAGGTTGACTTTGTCCGCCTCCTTTACCCGCGGCTTTTGCTATATCGAATGCTGTATTCTGTAAACCTTTGCGACTTTCGCTCAATTCTTTAGGAACTTTGCTGCCTTTCATCTCTCTTGTTTTATCGGTTGTAATTTGTGCACGCATAATTAACCGTACAGCATCTTCTTGGATTCCCGTAGTCATCGCTTCAAACATGTCATAACCTTCACGTTTGTACTCTATGACCGGATCATGTTGAGCATAGCCGCGCATTCCGATACTGTCACGTAAGTTATCCATTGCATCAATATGGTCCATCCAATGATTATCAACCGCATTGAGCAATACATAGCGCTCAGCTTCATATAAGATTTCTTCCGAACCAAGATCCAAGACTTTATTTTCTAAAACTTCCAATGCCTCCTGAATTATTTGATCAGCTATTTCTTCAGGAGACACAGTACCGCTGATCGTCTTTAATTGATTGATACTCGGCAAATCACCTAAAAGATCTTGCAAACGCGATACTAAAGTTCCAACATCCCATTCGCCGGTATCCGAGGAACCCATGGTTAAGGAATTTACATTGACTGTAACAATATCTTGAATATATTTTACGAAATAAGGATGAACATTTTCGCCATGTAGAACTTCTTTTCTTTGTTTGTATATTAAATCGCGTTGTTGATTCATGACATCATCGTATTGTAAAACATTTTTTCGGATACTGAAGTTCTGAGCCTCAACTCTACGCTGTGCCGACTCAATCGTTCTAGTAAGCATCGGATGTTCGATTTCCACATCGCTTTCAATACCAAAAGCATTGAAAATTGCTTCCATCCGTTCACCACCAAATAAACGCAGTAAATCATCTTCTAACGATAAATAAAATTTACTGGTGCCCGGATCACCTTGACGTCCGGAACGACCACGCAATTGATTGTCAATCCGGCGTGATTCATGTCTTTCAGTGCCTATAATATATAAACCACCACTAGCGATCACTTGTCGTTTCTCATCTGCAATCGATGCTTCGAATTTTTTTTGTAACTCTCGGAAAAGCGCTCTCGCATCAAGGACTGTTTGATCGTCAGTAATATTATAAGAATCAGCTTCTTCAATCAATTCTTCTGCATATCCTTGTTTTCGCATTTCTTGTTTTGCCATATGCTCGGCATTACCACCAAGCATAATGTCCGTACCACGACCCGCCATATTGGTCGAGATGGTCACCGCACCTAAACGACCTGCTTGTGCGACAATTTCCGCTTCACGTTGATGATGTTTTGCATTTAATACATTGTGCTTGATTCCGGCTTTGGTAAACAAGGCAGAAATAACTTCGGATTTTTCAACTGAAATCGTACCAACTAAAATCGGTTGACCGGTTTCATGAATTTCTTTAACTGATCTGATAAGCGAACTATATTTTCCGGCTTCTGTTTTATAAACTGCGTCAGATAAGTCCTGTCTAATCATCGGCTCATTGGTAGGAATCTCGACAACATCCAGAGCATATATTTCTTTAAATTCATCTTCTTCCGTCATTGCAGTACCGGTCATGCCGGATAATTTGCGATACATTCTAAAATAATTTTGAAATGTAATCGTTGCTAAGGTTTTGCTTTCACGTTCGACTTTGACACCTTCTTTGGCTTCTATTGCTTGATGGAGTCCGTTACTATAGCGTCTGCCCGGCATCAATCGCCCGGTATTATCATCAACAATAATTACTTCACCACCATCAACAATGTAGTCCTGATCTCGGAACATCGTACCATGAGCTTTCAAGGCATTGTTTATATGATGATTAATCAAATAGTTTTCTTGATCCGTCAAATTCTCTAAACCGAAAAATTTTTCCGCTTTTTGCACACCACGTTGCGTTAAAATTGAACTTTTGGCCTTTTCGTCAACAATGTAATCAGCATCACCCTCAAGCTCAGCCCTTTCCTCATAAGATAGCTTGCTATCGGTTTCTTTAAATGTTTTTCCCTTAAGACGCACAATTAATTGATTGGCCTTTTCATATAATTCAGAGGATTCACCGCTCGAACCGGAAATAATCAAAGGCGTTCTGGCTTCATCAACCAATATACTGTCGACCTCATCAATAATTGCATAATTCAAATCACGTTGAACCAATTGTTCAACCGATGTAACCATATTATCTCGTAAATAATCGAAGCCAAATTCATTATTGGTACCATAAGTTATATCACTATTGTAAGCTCTCTGTTTCTCAGCTTTCGAAAGACCGCGAATTACCAAACCTACACTCAGACCTAAATAACGATATATTTTGCCCATCCATTCGCTGTCACGTTCTGCTAAATAGTCATTAACCGTAACAACATGAACCCCTTTACCGGCTAACGCATTGAGATAAACAGGCAAAGTTGCCACCAAAGTTTTTCCTTCACCGGTTTTCATTTCAGCTATTCTGCCTTGATGCAAAATAATTCCGCCGAGAATTTGAACCGGGAAATGATACATGTCGAGAACTCTGCGTGAAGCTTCTCTGACTGTGGCAAAGGCTTCCGGCAAAATATCGTCTAAAGTTTCACCCTGAGCCAAACGCTTTTTGAATTTTTCGGTCTGTCCACGCAAATCTTGCTCGGACATATTTTTATATTTATCTGCCAAATCCAAAACTTGTTTTTGCAACGGCGTAATTTTCTTGATTTCTCGCTCCGAATAAGTACCGAAGATTTTTGAAAAAAGTCCCATATATTTATTATCTTTCTTATTTCTTTATATATCATTTAAATATCATTAACTTAGTTTAATTAGTTGATTAATTAGTTTGAGTTTAATTTATTTTATTTCAATAAAATCATCTTAAATGATAGCTTATCAATATTTTTAAAGCAATTTAATATTGTATCTTGATTATTATTCATTCTTATCAGAATTATCTGTTCCCGGTTTTGGTAAATAACGATAACTGTTTCCTCTAATATCAATTTGTATTGTGATACCGGAATTTGAAGCAAATGTTTCAACATTCTTAAATAATTGAGAACTTAAATCATAGTCAGAATTTCCGGGTATTACAATAATTAGTTTGCGTGTTTTTATATCTGCTGAAGTAATCTTGAAAATAGGTAAACCGGTATCACGCTCTGAACCGTTAAAGCTTGCTAGATTATTAATTTCCTGTTCGAGTTGCAGTTTTACTTTTTCAGACGAATCGTAACTTGGAGCAGTTAAATCAAGACTTCTCACAGCCGTAATCTCTCCTGCTTGATAGCGACAAATAGTAGGATAATTAAAAGGGAGATTAGCATTATATTGTTCTCGAAAATATTTACCACGTACAAAATTGTGCTCCGACCAAATACTGTCCGCTATTTCACCATGTTCATCATTTGACTCATTGTTCAACTGATATTTACTGTCATATTTTGTCCAAACCGGAACATAACTTACTGCACTTTTTTCAGTCGTTGTCCAGGGAGTTTTTACATGATATAGTATTTTTAATTGCAAACTATGATCAGAAATTGTGGTCAGAATAATCTGTCTTTGATCAGATGGCATTTTAATTTTCAGTCGATTAGCACCATCAATTAACCATTTTTCAATTCGGGCTTGTAAAAAATTCTGTAAAAAAATCGAACCTGCCAAATCGCCTGCTGCTTGTCTGAATTCAGATGCAAATCCGGGTAAAATCGAATCAATCAAATTATCGATTGAACCCTGTTCAATTTCCGAAGAGATACCTTCTGCCAACGGAATTATTAAGGATAGTTCTTTTGCCGTTTGATCTAAAGCATAACGCATTATTATTTCATGTTGAATAGTCAGTATAGTACTAAGCATGAAGTAACAGATAAAAATTATTAAAGGCATAATTATTGCTGCATCAAAAATGATCCCACCAGCTTCATCTTTGAACTTACCTTTGCTCACACAATTTACAATTTGTCTTTTTGTGTCTTTAAACATAATCTGTAACTTTCTTGTTTAAACGGAGTGACCATTTCAAAAATCGGCATATTTTTATAATTTCCCTTAACTTAATATAAATTTCTCCTATTTAACGAAGGAGAATTATCACGAAGAAAAGCATATTCTTTATTGTTGTTCACTAATATAATCCGAAAATTCCCTGCTTAATTGGAGTGAGCTATTATGAAAATCGGCATTCAATTCAATTGCCGTAATAAAACTTCCCGCTATAGTCTTTTTTCGCATATTATTAATTCCTGCCAATAAATTGTCTTCTTTTTTAAGTAGAGCAAACACTCGCATAAAATCTCGATAGTTCAGCTCAATTTCAACATTGCCAAAAACAAAATAAATTTCTTCTCCTGCCAACAGCTGATTACAGTCGGCAAAAGCTTGTGACAATGAATCAATTAAAGTTATTAAGTATGTCAATGATTGCGGATCAATTACAACATGTCCGAGACTTACCGCCGCTATCGCTGTACTGATCCCTGTTGCTTGCAGCAGATAATGAAACTGTTTCTCAGCATTAGTAAAATTGTCGATCAGATGATAGGTTAAGCAAATTCCTCTAATACTCCATTTGGCCTTAGTCGCTGCCGAATCGGGATTCTCGGTATTATAAATAATTTGTTCAACTTCATTTTTTCTGCCTGCCGCTTGCAAATCTGAGTGTAACCTGCCATCAGGTGTTTGCAGTTGTGTTTTGTTTCCCGATACTTTCAATTCCGTTACCTGCATCGGATAGTAATTGAACATATATTCCTGTATCTGTAACCGACTGAATACCGGAATATCATAATTAAACAAAAATTGATCTGAAAAATTCGCAATATTTTGCAATGAACTTGGTGCAAGCGGATTTGTCGGAACATGATTGCCGGTTGACTCATACATCGGAATTATCATTGCTTTGGCTTCTTCAGTCAAATCTGCTAAAATTTCTAAAGCCGCTTCGGATAAGGCATTGAGTTCCGTATTCGACATTTCTGATAATTTGTCTTGATCTTCTTGTTTTATTTCTACATCCAAATCTTCTAAATCACCTTGAACAGAATCCGGATTATTGAGAATCGACTCCGGATCAACTAAGTCATTTTTTGAAGTAATTGTCTTTAAAACAGGATTATTATTGAGTTGTTCCCCTAAAAAACTAACATCAGTTATTCTGTTAATTATTTCTTTAGTTAGCAAAAAAGGGGTTCTCACACTCATATGTCGCAATATTTGTTTTCTCAATTGGTCAGTTTCGTCAAGACTATGTAAGGTCGAAATTTCAATGTTCACATTATGTTTATCTGAAACAAAATTTTGTTCGATCTCATTTTTATGTTGATTTAACAGATTACTCTCCACTCCCCATAAACCAAATTCATGCCATAATTGTCGATCATAGTCAGCCAGAGTAAGGTCAAGACTATTTTCACAACCGCGCACAAAATCAAGCTCTGCTCTTCTCAATTGAGCATTTTCAAAAGTTAAAAATAAAATAATTACTGTTATCGGCAGTAATATTAAAAAAAACAAGCTTGAACTCGCTTCTTCAGCTCTTAGTTTATTTTTAGTCACTTTTAACCATTTTCGATTAAAGTATTTCAGCCATTTGGCAATATGCAAGTTCACAATTATCCACCTACACTGTTTTATCATTATTAAAACATCCTATTTCTCAGTAGAATTTATTTTTTCTGATCCCACAGATTGTTTTTAATGTCTATACCAAGCGATAATATTTCTTCTACTTTTTGCGGATTAACCTGCAAATGAATAACTTCGTTTTCATAATTAAATTCATATAGCGGTTGATTCTTCGGTTCAGCAATTCGATCTGCAGCAATAATTTTTGCTTGTTGTTCTATTCTCAACTCGATCGGTTTCACATAAAAAATTGCTTGAGCAAAAATGGTCATACATAAAGGAACACATAAAAATGCTTCTATACTTAACATAGAAATCCTCCTTATTACAAAAAGTGCTTAAGGTTTTTCAATTGTTCTCAGATAAGTTATATGAATTTGATTTGATAAATCGGATTATAAAATATAATGAAATTAGATGAATGAGTGATGAATGAGATGTGATTAGATTATGAATAAATGAATTAAATATAATATTTAATATAAGTTGATTAAATTATAATAATTAATAGAATGAATATGCTCAGTTTTTTTGAGAAATACTAGCATTATTAGTAAATTTAGCAAATATTGTAAAAAAAGATCCCCCAAAAATGTTTTCTTTTTTCAACATTTATTCAAAAGTCACTGCCTGCAAAGCAAAATTGACACAGCTTAAGATTCTGAGCAGAAATTGGTTTTCCTTATTTAGACTTGTACACAATTTAAGTTTGTGCAGCAATTCTAAGGTACAACCTTAAATTGTGTGCCTGCACTTTAATAAAACCGGCTTTATCGGGGTGCATGTTCACACTTTTTAAGTTTGTGCAGCAATTCTACGGTACAACCTTCAATTGTGTGCATGTACTTTAATAAAAACAGCTTTACTGAGGTGCATATGCACACTTTTTAAGTTTGTGCAGCAATTCTACGGTACAACTTTAAATTGTGTGCGTGCACTTTAATAAAACCGGCTTTACCGAGCAAAATTTGTACAGCTAGAAATTCTGAGCATTCTCGGATTTTCTTTGCTCTCGTATTATCTAAGTTTTATCCCCTTAAGATAATGTTTCTTTCCGCCATTTTAGCAATTATTTCTTGCATGATCGGATTGATTTCTTGGTCACTTAAAGTACGTTCAGCTGCTCTGAATACTAAAGAAAATGCTACCGATTTTTTGTCTTCAGCAATTCCTTCACCTTGATAAACGTCGAAAATTTTAATTGATTCCAAGAGAACACCTGCTAAATCGGCAATTTCTGTTTCAATCTCAGATACCAGAATTTCTCGAGGCATAACAAATGCTAAATCTCTATTGATAGCAGGATATTTGGGTAATTCTTGGAAAACAATCTCTTCACGTTTTGCTTGCAATAAAGGTTTAAGCTCCAAATCCAAAATATAAGTATTAGGCGTAACCTCAAATTCTTTCGCTGCACCGGGATGAATCGTTCCGATAACACCAATCGGCTCGTTATAATCAGGCAGATAAACTGATGCTGCCTGCCCCGGATGATAATAGGGGTAATTCTGACCTGCTCTGGCAACTTTGAACTGAACTAGCCCTAAATGACGGAAGAGTTCTTCCATGATGCCTTTTAGTTCAAAATAACCCTGCGAACTTTCTTTTAAATTCTGATCAAACAAAGCAACTGTAATATGATCTCTTTCATCAGGCAGATGTTCATCCGGATAATCAGCTGGCAAACCATAATCCGGTAAAGTGTTAAGCGGATGATAAGTTTTACCCAATTCATACAAAATACCGTTTGAATTACCATGAGCTAAATTATATTCAATAACTCGCAATAAACTGGGCAGGATTGTGGTTCGCATTTTTGAATATTCTTCGCCCAACGGATTGAGAATAGTCAATTGCTGACTTAAAGCATGCTCGGAATTTAAACCGAGTCTGGTGACATCCGTCGGTGAAACAAATGAATAAGTATATGCTTCGTAAGCTCCGCAAGATTCTAAAATCCGGCGGATTTTCTCAATATCAAGTTGCCTTGAATTGCGCCCGCCTAAAGTCGGTGTATTGCCTTTGCTGAAACGACTTTCAATTTTGTCATAACCATATATTCTGGCAACCTCTTCAGCTAAATCAGCTTCTAATTTAAGATCATCTCTGAAATAAGGAATTGTGGCGGAATATATATCGGGAATATCAGTCGGTTCAATAATCAATTCCAATTTGCTTAGAATCTGATTAATCTGTTCAATGCCCAAAACAATCCCGGTCAATTTGTTAATGCCTTGAGCTGTATATTTAATTTTGTGCAGTTCAGGATATTGCTCTGCGACCTTAATTTCAGTACAAGCAACTTTACCACAATTTAACTCTTCTATTAAATAACAAGCATAATCCATTGCTCGTTGCGCATTTTGCGCCGGCAAGCCTTTTTCAAAGCGCAGTGAAGCCTCTGATCGCAAATTATATTCTTTGGCTGTTTTACGTACTGAAATCTTGGAAAAATTTGCTGCCTCAAATAAAATTGCTTTGGTTGAATCTCGAACTTCTGAATTCTCCGCACCCATAACACCGGCTAAACCAACTGCTCCTGCAGTATCTGCGATTACCAAATCTTCCGGATTCATTTTGATTACTGTTCCATCAAGCAAAGTCATTTCTTCCTGCTCTTTGGCACGACGCACAATAATTGATTGATCCGTAAGAAAATCCAAGTCATAAGCATGCATCGGTTGACCTAAACTCAACATCACAAAGTTAGTTATATCAACAATATTATTAATCGGTCTCATGCCGGCAGCTCTTAATCTCTTTTGCATCCAAATCGGTGATGGTTCAATTTTTACATCAGTTACAACTCTGCCGATAAAAGCCGGACATAAATCAGGCGCTTCAACCATGATTGAAGCAAGATCTTCTGATTTTAAATCAGAGAATTTGCTCGGCTTTTTATCTAATGGTGTAAACTCTGTATCAAAAGTAACTGCGGTTTCTCTTGCTAATCCTTCGACTGACAGACAATCCGGGCGATTGGAAGTTATTTCAAACTCAATGATCTCCTGGCCTATACCTATAACATCTAAAGCGTTGCCGCCAATCGGAGCATCATCCGGTAATACATAAATGCCGTCAGATATAGCATCGGGAAATTCATGAACCGAAAAACCCAATTCATCAATCGAGCAGATCATACCGTTAGACTCTTCGCCGCGCATTTTAGCTTTTTTAATTTTGAAACCGCCAGCTAAGACTGCTCCCGGTAAAGCTACAGCGACTTTTTGTCCGGCAGCGACATTTGGTGCACCACATATAATTTGCATAATATCCGTACCAACATCAACCTGACAAATTGAAAGACGATCAGCGTTCGGATGTTGAATTTTTTCTAAAACATGTCCGACAACAATGTTTTTCAGTTCGAAACCTTCATGTTCCACCGATTCTACCTTGGTTCCGGACATAGTCATGCCGTCAACAAATTTATTTACATCACCTTGATATTCAGCAAAATCTTTAATCCATTCTAAAGAAGCTTTCATACTCTACCTCACTTACTGAATTGCTCTAAGAAACGCAAATCATTTTCATAGAAATTTCTGATATCTGTTACATCATAACGACCCATGGCAACACGTTCTACACCGATACCGAAAGCAAAACCGGTATATTTCTTTGAATCAATACCACAGTTTTCTAAAACTTCCGGATGAACCATGCCGCCGCCTAAAATTTCAATATATCCTTCACCGCGACAGGTTTTGCAATTCGGATCATCTCCGCCACAAGTCCAGCAAGAAATATCTACTTCACAACTCGGTTCAGTAAACGGGAAATGATGAGGTCTTAAACGAATCCTGGTTTCTTTACCGAACAATCTTCTGGCAAAGAGCTCCAAGGCAGCAACCAAATCTGTCATGCTGAGATTTTCATCAACCGCCAGACCTTCAATCTGATGGAAAATCGGTGAATGGGTGGCATCTACAGCATCCGAACGATAAACTCTGCCCGGACAAACAATATAGATAGGGGGTTTCTGCTGATTCATTACTCTGATTTGCACCGGAGAAGTTTGTGATCTTAACAAAACACCGTTTTCATAATCAAGATAAAACGTATCTTGTTCATCACGTGCCGGGTGACCTTTCGGTAAGCGCAGCATTTCAAAATTGAAAAGATCCAGTTCCACGTCCGGTCCTTCAGCTATTGTATAGCCTAAACCGATAAAGGTATCACAAATTTCATCCGACATTAAAGTCAGAGGATGACTGCCGCCTACTTTAACTGCTTTACCGGGCATACTGATATCGATCATTTCACTTGCAATCTTTGTTTGTTCAGCTTTAGCAGTTAGTTCAGCTTGCTTTTCTGCAATTGTTTGCTCAACAAATTGACGTGTTTTATTAGCAGCTTGACCCAATTTGGGTTTATCTTCATCAGAAAGACGCCCCATATTTTTCATAATAGAAGTTATTTCGCCTTTTTTACCTAATAATTTAACCCTGATATTTTCAAGTTCCTGTTGTTTAACAATGGAATCAATATCTGCTCGGAATTTATCTTCAATTGCTTTTAATTCAGATAATAACTGATCCATAAGCCCTCCACATTTTCCTAATAAATTAACATTGCATATCATAACATTTATCAAAAATAATTCCGAATTCCGCTCAATAAAAATTTAACTAAAAACAAAATACACAAAAAATAATAAGCTATTCGTAATTCGATTATATTTTACGATAGGTTGGTCACGGTTTTTCAATTTTTTAACAGTGTACATTATCAGAGATTTAATTGTGTCATCTCACATAGATAATTCAAAGAAAAGGTTGTATTATTACAAATATTGTCTGATAAAAGGATTGAAGCGGAAAGCATCTTGAATTAAGAACGGTGAACCATGTCCCGGTAAGACCGGCAAATCTTGTGGTAAATCTTGCATTATTTTAGTTAATCGGGCAAGCGATTTTTCCATATCGGCAGGATTGCCACCTTTGAGATCAGTACGTCCGATGCTGTTGGAAAACAATGTGTCTCCCGATATTAATGCCAGAGGTTGACAATCATCTTCTTGTTGAATTTGCAATAAGATACAGGAACATCCTGGAGTGTGCCCCGGTGTTTGATAAATAATTAACCTTAAATCAGACTCTAACTGAATTTTCTCCTGATCAGTATAGTAATAATCCGCAGCAGAATACCGAGTTGAATTACCGAACATCATTGAGCAATTGGCCTCCGGATCTGTAAGCAACGGAATATCGTCTTCCGGCATCATAAAATCTAAACCGGTTTTTTCACGCCAAACTTCAACTTGACTGATATGATCATAATGAAAGTGAGTCGCTATTATACCGTTGAGATTGTCTGCTATTTTTTGGTCATAAGAAATTGAAGGATCAATTAAGTAATCCTTAGCTCCATGAATTATATAAGAATTAGCATGATCCCAAGATTCCGGAATATAAGAAATTTTGTTTTTCATATTTAACTCTCATTAGCGGGATTTAATATCAGCGGATTAATTCACGCCAATCAAGATCTCCACGATCAATAGCTAAAATTAGCATTTCGGCAGTCGCAACGTTTGTTGCTAGTGGAATACTATTTACATCACAAGCCTTTAAAAGAGAATTTGGCGTGTCATAAGTGCGAAGCAACGGATCTCTTAAATAAACAACTGCATCTATTTCATTGTAATTCGCCTTAGCTGCCAGTTGTTCAATACTTGCCGACATATCGGTAGTGAGTGTTTCAACCATCAAATCCGTATT
>JAAYNE010000121.1 GCA_012521015.1 Clostridiaceae bacterium
ATGATGAAGTTGTTGACGGGTTAGCGAAACTGTTTGACAATAAAAGATTTGCTTTAGATAGTTATCGTCGTTTTATTATGATGTTCAGTGATGTTGTTATGGAAATTGACAAGGCGAACTTTGAAAAAGTATTTGATGCTGCAAAAGAGGCTAAAGGCATTGAACTTGATACCGACTTGACAGCTGAAGATTTAGAAAAAATAGTTGCAGAATATAAAGTTATTTATAAAGAACAAACAGGCAATGATTTCCCGACAGATCCGTTTGAACAATTAATTTTATCTGTTACAGCAGTTTTCCGTTCTTGGAATAATGAAAGAGCAATCTACTATCGTCGCATGAATAATATTCCTGCTGAATGGGGTACAGCCGTTAACGTACAAGAAATGGTTTATGGTAACATGGATGATACATGCGGTACCGGTGTTGCTTTTACCAGAGATCCTGCTACAGGCGAAAATGTTTTGTACGGTGAATATTTAATGAATGCTCAAGGTGAAGACGTTGTTGCCGGAGTACGCACACCTGAACCGATTTCTCATTTAGAAGAACAATCAAAAGAATTATATGATCAATTTAAAGAAATTGGCGAAGTTCTAGAAAAACACTATGGTGATATGCAAGACCTCGAGTTCACAATTGAGCGCGGCAAACTATTTATCCTGCAAACCAGAAATGGTAAACGAACAGCTCAAGCTGCATTGCGTATCGCTGTTGAAATGGCTGAAGAAGGTTTAATTTCCAAAGAAAAAGCTTTGCTGACAATTGACCCGAATCAACTTAATGCTTTATTGCATCCGCAATTTGATCAAGCAAAATTAGCTGCAGCTGAACCTGTTGCTAAAGGCTTACCGGCTTCACCGGGTGCTGCTACAGGTGCCATTGTTTTCACAGCTCAACATGCAAGCCAAGAAGCTGCAAAAGGCAAGAGCGTAATTTTAGTCCGTGATGAAACCTCCGCTGAAGATATTGAAGGTATGCATGCTGCTGAAGGTATCTTGACAGTGCGTGGTGGTATGACTTCTCATGCGGCTGTTGTAGCCCGTGGTATGGGTACTTGCTGTGTTGCCGGTTGTGGTGCGGTTTCGATTGATGAAGAAGCAGGCGTAATGACCATTGGAGGCGTAACATACAAAGAAGGTGATCAAATTTCATTAGACGGCTCAACCGGTTTTGTTTATGCAGGCAAAATTGACACTGTTAAAGCTGAAATTTCAGACCACATGAAAACAATCATGGACTGGGTTGATGAAATCAGAGTATTAAAAGTCAGAACCAATGCTGATTCACCGGAAGATTCACAAACTGCGATCGATTTAGGTGCTGAAGGTATCGGATTAACCCGTACCGAGCATATGTTCTTTGCGGCAGACCGTATCTTACCTTTCCGTCGGATGATTGTTGCTGATACTGAAGAGGAAAGAAGAGCTGCGTTGGATCAAATTTTACCGGTTCAACAAGCAGACTTTGAAGGTATCTTTGAAGTAATGGTAGGCAAACCTGTAACAATTCGTTTGTTAGATCCGCCCCTTCACGAATTCTTGCCTACAGAAGAAGCAGAAATTGCAGAATTGGCAAAAGATCTTGGTTTAGATATTGACGATTTGAAAGCCAAGATACGTAGCTTAGAAGAAATCAATCCGATGCTCGGTCACAGAGGTTGCCGTTTGGCTATTTCATATCCGGAGATTGCTGAAATGCAAACCGCTGCGATTATCGGTGCTGCACTGGCAAAAACCACCGCTAATGAACCGATTGTTCCGGAAATCATGGTACCATTGGTAGGTGATGTCAAAGAATTTGAATTTTTGAAAGATGTTATCACAGAGACTGCTGATGAACTGATTGCTGAAAGCGGCAAAAATTTAGAATATCACGTAGGTACAATGATTGAGATTCCGAGAGCTGCCTTGACATCAGATAAGATTGCTTTACAAGCAGATTTCTTCAGCTATGGAACCAATGACTTGACTCAAATGTCTTATGGTTTATCACGTGATGATGCCGGTAAGATTTTGGATACTTATATCCATCGCGGTATTTATGATTCAGATCCGACAGCTCACTTAGACATTGAAGGTGTCGGTCGCTTGATGGAATTGTCCTCAACTGAAGGTCGCAAGGCCAAGCCTGATATCAGTTTGGGAATCTGTGGTGAACACGGCGGTGATCCGGGTGCTGTAGAATTCTGTCATAGCTTGAACTTCGACTATGTTTCCTGTTCACCATACCGTGTACCGATTGCCAAATTAGCAGCTGCTCAAGCTCAAATTAAGAATCCGAGATAATTATTCGAATGAGAAGCTGTTTAAGCAGATCATGAGGAGAATAAAAAGACCGCTTCGTTGTTCATGGGAGGCGGTTTTTTTATTTCTATATAGTTTATTTGTAACTCAAATGTAATGAAAATAATTCTCCCGGATTCTTGACGAACTACAACATGTATGGTAGAAATATTAAGGAACAACTACATATAGTACTTTCAAGTCGTCGCAAGACGTACATGGAAACAGGTGTAAATCCTGTGCGGTCCCGCCGCTGTAACGCTTATCGAATTTCACATAACCACTGAGCTTTAAGCTTGGGAAGGGTGAAAGGGGAGCGAAGCCAGAATACATGTCTTGAAAGGTATCCGTGTCACGATGTATGACAGGAGCGGGTAAACATATTGCAGATTTTTCGATATCTATATTTTGTTTATAACTCTCTTCTGTCGGAAGGGAGTTTTTATGTTAAATAGAGCAGGGTTGGCGTACCCGAAGAACATTCTTAAACGCGATGGTTCGTTGATGCCTTTTGATGCTTATAAAATCCGCCAAGCTATCAGTAAGGCAAATCGTACAATACCAAGTGAAACAATGAGCGATCAGGACTTGGATGCGATTACTGCTAATGTTGTACGCAAGCTTCAGGATGCAGACACTCCGGGAGTAGAACAAATACAAGACATTGTTGAGTTAGAATTGATGAGTTTTGGTGTTGTGCGTACTGCGAAGGCTTATGTTCTCTATAGAGCAGAGCATGCTAAACGCAGACAGGCAGCAAACAATCTTATGGAGAGTTATAAGCAAATTACTTTTACCGACTCGCTCGACAGTGACTTGAAAAGAGAAAATGCCAACATAGACGGCAATACTGCAATGGGTACTATGTTGAAGTACGGCTCCGAGGGGGCAAAATCTTTTGTTGATAACTATGTTTTACCGGAAGATATGGCACATGCACATGCTGACGGTTTGATCCATATCCATGACAAAGATTTTTATATGCTGACGGCAACTTGCTGTCAAATTGATTTGCAAAAGCTTTTTGCACATGGATTTTCAACCGGTCACGGACATTTAAGGAGCCCGCAAAGCATTGAAAGTTATGCTGCTCTTGCCTGTATTGCAATACAGGCTAATCAAAATGAAATGCATGGAGGACAGAGTATTCCGGACTTTGACTATGCTATGGCGGAGGGTGTGAATAAAAGCTTCCGCAAGCATCTTGCTGATGTGCGAAATAGTCTTGAAGATTTGACAAGCGTTTTATATTATTCATCTTCCAATGCAGAGAACTCAGAAAACGCCGGTACTGAATTGCTGAAAAAATTAGATGGCAAGAGTTACGATGACTTATTGACTATGATGGCAGAGCTTGAAGAAGGGAAAGAAGAATATACATTATTGGATATTATTAATAAACGCACGATTCGCAGCACAAATCAGGCGATGCAGGCTTTAATCCATAATTTAAATACGATGAATTCAAGGGCAGGGGCGCAAGTTCCTTTCAGTTCTCTTAATTACGGAACAGATACTTCAGAAGCCGGTCGTCTGGTAATTCGTGAATTGTTGCATGCAACCTGGGACGGCTTGGGCAGAGGCGAAACGGCTATTTTTCCGGTGCAGATTTTTAAGGTGAAAGATGGCATCAATACTAAGCCGAGCGACAAAAATTACGATCTATTTAAACTAGCCGTAAAAGTTTCTGCAAGAAGATTGTTTCCCAATTTCAGCTTTCTCGATGCTCCTTATAACATTGCTTTTTATAAAGAGGGTGACAGTAATTCCGAGGTGGCATATATGGGCTGTCGAACAAGAGTTATAAGTAATGCTTATGATCCGAATCATGAGTGCACCAAAGGTAGAGGGAATCTAAGCTTTACGTCCATTAATCTGGTACGTCTCGGTATTGAGGCAAGGGGTGATTTAGAAAAATTTTATCAAAGTCTCGATCAAACGATGGAGCTTGTTTTTCGTCAGTTGAGACAGCGTTTTGAAATTCAACGCAGAAAAAAAGCGAAAAATTATCCCTTCCTCATGGGACAGGGCTTATGGCTGGGTTCCGAACACTTGGAAGAGGATGAAGAATTAACAGAGATTTGGAAGCACGGTACACTTTCTCTTGGTTTTATCGGACTGGCGGAGTGTCTTGTTGCTTTGACCGGAAATCATCATGGTGAATCTAATGAAAGTCAGAAATTGGGTCTTGAGATTATTACTCACATGCGTAAAAAATGTGATGAGCGCACGCAAGCGGAGCTATTGAATTACACATTACTGGCGACCCCGGCGGAAGGGCTCTCCGGTCGTTTTGTCAATATTGACAGAGAACGTTTCGGAAAGCTCCCCGGGATTACCGATCGAGAATACTATACAAATTCTTTTCATATACCTGTGTACTTTCCGATTTCAGCAACGAGAAAAATCGATCTTGAAGCCCCCTATCATGCTTTGACGAATGCCGGGCATATCTCCTACATTGAGATGGATGGTGATCCTTTGCAGAACCTTGAAGCCTTTGAACAATTAATTCTTTACATGAAAGAAAGAGAGATAGGCTACGGGTCAATTAATCACCCTATTGATCATGATCCCATTTGCGGCTATAGCGGCATTATCGGTGATGTATGCCCCGGCTGCGGCAGAAAAGAGAGTGAGGGACCACGTTTTCATCGTATCCGTCGTATCACGGGATATCTCGTTGGAACTGTAGACCGTTTTAATGATGCTAAGAGAAAGGAGCTTTTTGATCGTGAAAAACACTCCCTATAAATATGCAGAAGATGCTTACCTTCATCTGGCCGGTCTGGAAAAACATTCTATTGTTGATGGTCCGGGGATCAGGATGGTGGTATTTGCACAAGGCTGTCCTCACCGTTGTCCCGGTTGTCATAATCCGGAAACCCACTTACCACTTGGCGGTGAAAAGCGGTCAGTAGATGAACTGCTTGTATACTATGAAGAAAGCAATTTGCTGCGTGGCGTAACGCTATCCGGCGGTGAACCTTTTTGGCAGGCAAAGGCATTTTCTTGCTTAGCAAAAGCCATACGTGAGCGAGGCGGTGATGTAATAACGTATACCGGATATTATTATGAGGTTTTACAGAAAATGAATGATCCGGACGTTGATGCTCTCATTTCCTATACCGATTTGCTGATAGATGGTCCTTTCATAAAAGAATTGAAAACTTTGACACTGGCTTTTCGCGGTTCCAGCAATCAGCGACTTATTCCCTTAAGTGAAGCAGGGAAAGAACTTTGTCAAATCATAGAATTAGCACAAGTAGTACATTTTTAATTTGCAAATAAATAGTCAAACGGGCTGGAAATTATTTATTAGATACTTGATAGAGTATGAAAATAATTGTTATTATCTAGTAATATGACTATTCAATCAACAAACACATCAAATAGGACGGTTAACCAAAAGCCTAGAGCGACTGAATTGGATGTGATTCGGGGTTTGGCTATTTTTTTTACGATAATTCATCATTTTATGTATGATGTTCATTTTATCTTCGGCTATCCGTATTTCAGTTGGCTGTTCGGTCCGGTAATGGAGAGTGTTTTCCATCCGTTGGCCTATATTATGTTTCTTGGTGTTGCCGGTATCAGCAGCAGTTTTTCTCGTAATAATATCAAGCGCTCAGGGAGACTTGCGCTGATTGCGATAGGTTTAAATCTGGTAACTTTGATTATCTCTATAGTTATAAAATCCGATTATTATATTCTGTGGCAAATGCTTCATTGTTTGGCACTGTGTACTTTGCTGAATGGTTTATTTGAAAAAACAGCTTTGAAAGAAAAAACAAAAATTATAGTTTTGCTTCTTGCGGGTTTTTTAATTATTTTTTATCTGCCGCAAATTATTAAGGTTTTTAAATTAGACTCCAAAGGGTCTCCATTATTCTTACCGTTCGGTATCGGTCATTTGCGTCCGGAAGTTCCGGATATGATTGATTATTTACCCCTGATTCCGTATAGCGGATGTTTTTTTGTCGGTGTAGCTTTGGGAAAAATAATTTATCCTGACGGTGTAGTACAAAAACAATATTGTACCGAAAAAATATTTAAACCTTTAGCTTTTATGGGAAGGCATTCTTTGCTAATTTATGCAATTCATCAACCGATTTGGATAGCCTTGATTTGGTTATGGACAAAGATTTCTTAATCCGGGAATATTGATTTATGCAAGTAATTTTAGAAAATCATCAAGAATATCAGAGCATTGCAGAAATTTTGCGCCTGTTTTTTCTTGAGGTCGGGAAATTGGAATCAGGTGTTATCTTGGTGGCGGATTCAGAATATGCAGATATTATTTTACATTCATTTATTGAATGTGAAGTCAGTGTAGAGCAAATGCGTAGCCAAGCTGATCAGACTGAAATATCGGTGCAAAGCAGAATTGTAGGTTCGGATTTGTCGATTGCAACAAAAGTTGTACCTTCTGCGCTTAGACGTGAGATAAAGAGACAAACCTATTTCTTATTGAGTAAATTAACCAATGTTCACTATCCATGGGGATCACTCACCGGAGTGAGACCAACTCAAATAGTTTATCGCAGCTTTTTAGAGAATCACCATGATAAAAATCTGACAATTCAAGACTTAATAGAGGATTGGTATGTTGTGCCAGATAAAGCTGAAATCGGTTTAAAAACTGCTGTGACAGAAGCTAAAATTTTAGCTGCTTTACAATCTGAATTACCGATGCTGTATATAGGAGTTCCTTTTTGTACAACAAGGTGCAGTTATTGTAGTTTTATTACGCAAGATGCGATCAATATGGGTACAAAATTAGACATCTATGTACAAGCTTTATTGCAGGAGATTACAGAGATTTCAGATTATTTCAAACGAATCAATAAGCCATTTCAAGCGATTTATATGGGCGGAGGTACGCCGACAGTTCTTTCCGATCAAGGTTTTACCAAAGTTATAACTGCAATTAAGGAGCAAGTTCCGCAAATAGAGAATTGTGAAATTACAATTGAAGCCGGGCGCCCTGATTCGATTACGCCTGCAAAGTTAGCGGCAATCAAAACCATAGCTGAAGCCAGGATATGTATTAATCCTCAAACAATGCATGATCAGACATTACAGATTATCGGTAGAAACCACTCGGTTGAAGATGTTTATCGAGCATATGAATTGGCACGTGCTAATGATTTTTCGTCGATTAATATGGATTTAATATTGGGACTTCCAGGTGAAACCGGAGAAGATTTTTTATATTCCTTAGATAAGTTATTGGAACTTGATCCGGAGAGTATCACAATTCATACTATGGCATTAAAAAGATCTGCTTTTTTAGAACAACAATATGCCGCACAATATTTGAAATTAAGATTTCCCGATCGGGAATTAAGTAATACTTTCAGTATTGCAATTCAGAAATTGGCAAAACAAGGTTATCAACCATACTATTTATATCGGCAAAAGAATACACGTGGCGGTTTGGAGAATATTGGTTTTACGAAAACGGGATATGCCTGTGTTTATAATGTTGGTATGATGAGTGATCAAATTTCAATAGTTGGTCTGGGTAGTGGTTCGAGTTCAAAGAGAGTTGATGGCGATCGATTAGAGCGGATATATAATCCGAAAGACTTGACAAATTATGTTGAGCGGCTTGCAGAAATAATTCAACGCAAGATAAATTTCTTCAGCGAATCATAAACTGGTGTTTGATTTTATATAATAATGACGCAATTATTTTTGTCGAGTCGAATTAATAACCTAACTCATCTACCGGCGAATTATGGATTCCGTGTGGGATTAGTGGAACTTCATAAATCTCATACAATTCAGAAACCGTGACAAAACGATAATTTTGTTCGTATAGGATAGGTAAACTTTGTTTCAAAGCTTCAAGTGTCTCGGGAAATAAAGAATGCATGAGGATTACTGATCCGGGTCTGGTATTTTCTATGGAATTGCTAATTAAATTTGCATTTCGCAAACGCCAGTCTTCAGTATCATGATTCCAAATAATATGAGGATATGGTAAAGCTTCCAGAACTGAATCATTATAAGCACCATATGGCGGACGGATCATAGTAGGGGTAATACCCGTATACTCCTTAATTTTTTCATTTGTCAGATTAATTTCTGCAAGTAATTCTTCATGCGATAATGTTGTTAAATCCGGATGACTGAATGAGTGATTAGCGATTTCAGAACCTTGTTCTGCGATTGCTTTTACAGTATCTGAATAATAATCTATTCGACTTCCAACCAGGAAAAATGTGGCATGAGCATTATATTCGTTTAACAAATCTAAAATTTCCAAATCAACTTCATCGTATGGACCGTCGTCAAAGGTCAGAGCAATATAATTATAATCAACTAAAGAGTATAAGGATTTCTCTGAAGCTGAAGGTTCGGTCGTTTCGCCGGGTTGGTTTTTTTCAGGATCCGAAGTATCAGATTCTTTAGAATTTGCAGGATCTGAATCAGATTCAGAAATCGTTTTTTCAGTTTTTTCGCTACTAATACTTGATAAATCTATGATTGAGTGTAGGGTATTGCCGTCCTGATTGATGTTTTGCTCTTGACTATTCAAGGAATTTTGTTCAAGAGAATTATGTTCATCAGTCGGATCAATTTGACTTTGCTGATCGGTTTGCTTTAAATTGTTTTCGGAGATCGAATCTGGAGCGTCTTGCATGACTAATCGGGCTGTGCTTTTAATTTTTTGTGAATTTAAAAGAAACAAAATAATGACTGCAATAATTAGCAATCCACTGAGTACAGGAGCTACAATTTTCAGGATATTTCTTTTTTGATGTTCTTTATTATGTTCTTTATTCATGGTTTGACTTTATTTAATAATATCATAATATCTATATGTTAAAATAAAAAAGTTTAATTGTGAAGGGCAGTAATAGATAATTAATAAAACATAAGCAAATTTTAAAGAATAAAGTATAGAAGAAGTGGAAAATCAATGAGTTTATGTAAGTTAATTACCTTAAAAAATAGGAGGAATGAATGAACGCATTAGTGGGTGTATTACGCCAAAACGGCAAGCATGGAATTGTTGAATTGGATCGTAAAAATGATGAACTAGGTGCGCGAATTAATATACCTCGAAAATTTCTTTATGGTGCTCCATTCAATATGAAAGTGGTTTGCGATTATAAGGGGACAGATTCCGGAGGTGAACCTTGGGGTTCGGTAATTGAAGTTTTAGGGGAAGAAGGAAATCCGGATACTGCAATTTTGGGGATAATCAAGCATTATAATTTACCTTTGGAATTTCCCTCCGGAGTTCTTGAACAAGCGAAATCTTTCGGTAATAATATATCGGAACAGGAGATTGCCGAAGAAATTAATCAGGGCAGAGTGGATCTGCGTGATTTGCCGACACTTACAATTGACGGTGAGGATGCAAAAGATTTAGATGATGCAATTGATATAGAAAAGCTGGAAAATGGAAATTATTTGCTTTATGTCCATATAGCTGACGTATCGCACTATATAAAAGACAAATCTGAATTGGATCAGGAAGCTTTCAAAAGAGGCAATAGTGTATATTTGGTTGACCGGGTAATCCCGATGTATCCGCCGCAATTGTCTAATGGAATTTGCAGTTTGAATCCGGATCAGGATCGTTTTGCTTTCACGGCAGAAATGGAGATTAATCATCAGGGAAAAGTTGTTAAAGGAAAACTTTATCCTTCAGTTATTTGCAGCAAAGTCAGAACTTCGTACAATGAAACTCAATCGATTCTGAATGGAGAAGAGGTTGGCGAGGATCGACCGGATTGGCTTAGAAATCAATTATTTTTGATGAAGGAATTGACCGATATTTTACAAGCAATGCGCAAAAGACGTGGAGCTTTGGAATTTGAATTTCCTGAAATAAAAATTGATTTGGATAATGCAGGTAATCCTACGGATATTTATCCGGAACCGGATCTTTATACTCATCATATGATTGAATCTTTTATGATTGCGGCAAATGAATATGTTGGCGATTTGGCGCAAAAACATAAAATTCCGATTATTTATCGGGTACATGAATTGCCTGATCCGGAAAAATTGAATGTTTTTGCTGCATTAGCAAAACGGTTTAATATCAGACTACAAATTGATTATGAAAAACCGGAACCGAAAGAACTGGCAAAAGCACTTGAAGAAATGAAAGATCAACCATATGGTTTAACTCTTTCCACAATGTTGTTGCGCTCATTAGCAAAAGCCCGCTATAGCGAGAAAAATTTAGGTCATTTCGGTTTAGCTTCAGAGAATTATTGTCATTTTACAGCACCGATCAGAAGATATTCCGATACATATACTCACCGTAGCCTGAAACACTGGTTGGCTGGGCAAGGCAAAGCCGGCAAGGAATCTTTAAAACGTGCTAATCGAATTAGCGATCACGTTTCAGATACGGAAAGAATAGCTATTGATGCAGAACGCGATACGGTGGATCAAAAAGCGGCGGAATATTATGCTGACAAAATTGGTGAGATATTTGACGGAAAAATCTCCGGATTTGCACCGGCAAGCATGTTTGTGCAATTGGAATCGCTAGTCGAAGGTGCAGTCTTTTTTAGAAATCTAAACGGCTATTATGAATATGACCCGGAGCAATTTATTGCAATCAACCGAGACACCGGTGATGTTTTATCTTTAGGCCAAAAAGTAAAAGTTCAAATTGCGGCAGTTGATACGAATCGTCGTTTTATTGATTTTACTTTATTGGAACATGATACTGCCTGTACAAATAATAACGGGTATTATAGAGATTCTCGAAATGAACCTAATTCTAAACTGAATAAAAAACGAAAAATGGCTGCAAAATCGTATGGCAAAACGAAAAAAGTCAAATCATCCGGGGATAATATTGAACATAATCCTTTTTCGAGACGAAAGCGCTCAAAATTGAAAAAAAGGCGTAAAGACAGAAGGAGATAATTTGCCGAAATTATACATACATAGCTTAGGTTGCAAAACAAATCATTATGAAACTCAGGCACTGGTTCAACAATTATCAGAGCATAATTTTGAATTGGTTGAAAAAATGCAAGATGCCGATGTAGGAATTTTGAATACCTGTACGGTAACTGCTGAAGCAGGGCGAAAATCCAGACAATTTCTCCGCAGAATGAAAAAGCAAAATCCGGCAGCTCTGATTGTTGCAATGGGTTGTTATTCACAATTATACGATGTTACAAAAGATTGCGACATTGCGGTCGGAACAAGCCGGAGAAATTCAATTGTTGATCTGATTTTAAATAAATTGCCAATTCTTAATCCAGAGCAAATTAAACCGATGTCTTCGAGTAGAAATAACAATGAAAAGGAAACAATTTCTGTTCAAAGACAACCTGAACCAAGACTTTTAAGTAAAATTAGTAATGAAACCGAATATGAAGAATTGGGTATTGTTTCTCAACAGTCAGATACCAGAGCCTTGATTAAAATTCAGGATGGCTGTAATGAATTCTGCACTTACTGTGCAATTCCTTTGGCAAGAGGTCGAATTCGAAGCAGAATCAGGCGAAATATTGTAAAAGAAGCGGAAAGATTGGTTGAATGCGGTTTTAAAGAAATTGTTTTAACAGGCATCCACATTTGTTCGTTTGAAAGGGAATCAGGTCGCAGTAGTGATGCTCTAGCCGAACTTTGTCTTGAATTGAACAGTGTACCGGGCTTATCTAGAATCAGATTAGGTTCATTGGAGCCTTTGTCAATTACACAATCATTTCTCAACATTTTACGTCAAGCGGACAAGGTATGTCCACATTTTCATCTCTCATTACAATCCGGGAGTGACAGTGTATTAAAAAGAATGCATAGAAAATATAATTCCGAACAATATTTGACAAGAGTTCAACTTCTACGTGAAATCTATCCTGACCCTGCGATTACAACGGATATCATGGTGGGTTTTCCGGGAGAAACGGATAAAGAATTTGAACAGAGTTTGGCATTTGTCAAAAAAATAAATTTCAGTAGAATTCATGTGTTTCCCTATTCGCTTAGGCCGAATACTTTGGCGGCGAAAATGGAACAAGTTCCGCAAGATATTGTTAAGCGTAGAGTACAACATATGTTGGAGGCAGGTGAAATTTTAGCTGCAAAATATGCTGAAAAGTTCATAAATATAATAGTTGAAGTTTTACTGGAAGATGTCACCGAAGCCGAATCTGAATCATTTATCAGAGGATATACACAACATTATGTACGTACCCTGATTCCGAAAAAACAAGGTAAAACCGGAGAAATTAAAAATGTTTTAATATCCGATACGCAAAATGATGAATTAATTGGTAGAATTGTATGATACTATATAATTTATAGTAGATAGTTAGTAGAAAAGAAAGAGGTAATACAATGGCTAATCAAGAAACTGCAAAATTTGTAACCGGTATCAACCGTAAAGCGGAAGCTGCCGATATTATGACACAAGTTATGGCAGCATTAAAAGAAAAAGGATATAATCCAAAAAATCAACTGGTAGGCTATTTTATTTCCGGTGACCCTACTTATATTACGAATCATCAAGGAGCAAGAGCAATCATTAGTAAAATGGAGCGTGATGAACTGTTGGAAGTTATCTTAACAGATTATTTAGATAACCTTAAACAACAATCATAATAGCTTAAAGGTAATTGTGATGACGAGGTATCTTGCGATTGATTATGGGACTGTACGAGTGGGTTTGGCAATAAGCGATCCTTTAGGTCTGATAGCTACAGGATTTAGAACTCTTAATCATAAAGCGAAAACAATGGATGAAATTGCATTTGAAATTGCTGAAATAGTCGAGAACCAAAATATTACCGATTTAATCCTTGGTTTACCTAAACGCACCGATGGTAAAGTCGGAGAAAAAGAGCAGTTAACCAGAGATTTTGCTGAAATACTTGAGAACGTGACGGGATTAAAGCCGATTCTATATGATGAGCGATATACTACGGTAATTGCGCATCAGTTTATGAATCAAACAGGTGTTAACCCTAAACGTAAAAAAGTGATTATCGATCAGGTTGCCGCTGAAATTCTTTTGCAAAATTATTTAGAAAAACACTCAAAGAACATTTTTGGATAACGTTTGAAATGTTAGGTGTTTTTCATAAGTAAAATAATTCAAATTAATTGGAGGATTTATGTATAGAAATAAACTATTCCTTTATAACGCTGAAACAGGTTCAGGTTGCGCTTGTGGACATGGTCATGATGATTGCCATCATAACGACAACGGTGCTGAATATGATGAATTTGATGAGTATGATGAAGGTGATGAGTTTGAAGAAGATATGATGATAGAAATCGTGGACCCGGAAACAAATGAGGTTTATCAATTTTATCTGGGCGATGAATTTGACTATCAGGATGATCTTTATTATGTTTTGGTAACAGTCGATGACGACCCTGTTTTTGTAATAGCTCGAGTGGTAGAGCAGGACGGCGAAATTTATATTGAAACCTTAGAAGATGAAGAAAATGAAGAAATTTATGAAGTTTATGATAAAATTTTAGAAGAAACTTTTGAAGATGAGGAATGATCAAGCACAAAAACCTCTACAAGGTGTAGAGCCCAAATCTTATCCAGCAAAACAAAAACCTGTTTTTCCCAGGAAAGCAGCACTGGAAGGACAAAAACCGACTGCTGCCGGGAGTAAAAAAATCTCTCGACGTGATTTGAGAAAAGGCCTTGTTAAGAAAAGCAGAGCTGATTCCCTGAGTGATGAAATACTCGGAATTATTGTTGAAGAGCGTAGCGGACAGACATTTTATATTTCTTTAATCGATAATTTTGTCTATAAGAGAAAAGAATATGCAGTCATGTATCATCATCGAATTGAAGATGGTGTTGGCAGTCTGCCCGAGATGATAATTATGCGCTCTTATCGTGATAAAGATAAACAATATTTTACCTCAATACGCGATAAAAATGAGTTAAACACTATTTTTGAAGTGTTTTACGATCGTTTCCAACAATCAGTATGATGGAGGATTCATGAATTTCCATTCTCTTCAGCCATTCACAATAGAACAGGCTGAATTATATACACATTATTTTAAACAGAGTGATACCAGATTAGCAGATGCTTGCCCTAATAGCAGATTTGCCTGGAATGTAGGTTATGCTTATCGATATTTAATTTTAGAAGATTGTTTCTGCTTAATTTCAGATGGTGGAATTTTTACTGAGCCACATTTTTCTTTACCTTTAGGCAAATTAAACGCTGAAAAGCTGCAAATTATCATCCGAAAAATTGAACCGATTTTCAAACAGGAGGACTGGTTACTTGTCGGTATGTTTATTGATCAGGAATATACGACTTTATTCTCAGAACTTTCAGCGTATAAGATAAAAATGTCATATGAAGAAGATTTTAGCGATTATATTTACCGAACTTCCGATTTAGCAAATTTAAAAGGCAAGAAATATCGTGCCAAACGCAATCATGTCAACCGCTTTATTCGGGATCATGCGGAATTTGAATACCATTCTCTGGCAAAATCCGATCAGAAAAAAGCTGTTGAATTAGTTAGGACATGGTGTCAGGATAAAGAGGTAGATTGTTCTGATCCTTTAGCAAGTGATTGCGGACCGATTGATAATTTATTTAATTTTTGGGATGAATTGGATGTGCGTGGTGGTGCTATTTATTATAATTCAGATTTAATTGCCTTTTCAATGGGTTCGGTTATTTCAGATGATCAAGAAGCTGTAATACATTTTGAAAAGGCTCATCCTGATTATGAAGGTCTTTACTCCGCGATAAATCAACTGACTGTAATCCATGAATTTTCTGAAACCGAATTAATTAATCGTGAGGAAGATATGGGTGAAGAAGGTATTCGAGTTGCAAAAGAATCTTATTTGCCTATTGAAAAATTAAAAAAGTATAGAATAGTAATAACGAAAAAATAAACATGATTTAAGAAAGATATTGTTTATGGATAAAAATGAACAAAAAAAGCAACAGGAAAATCAAACACAGTCTCCGAAACAACAGCAATTCCAGGAACCAACATTGCATCAAGTTCAACAACAATACTATTATCAGCAACCGTTCGATATAAGCTCGGTTCAATATGTCCATAATCAACAGATACAGGACCCTGAATTTTCTCAGCATTTGAACAAACCTGTTCCGTATTGGCGGATTTGGCTTGTTTCATTCGTTTTTTTAGCAATACACTTCGTTGTATTGAATTTAGGCGGAATTATTGCAAGTGCGATTAAGATTGCAACAAATCCGGTGAGAACACAACAAGAAATGATAAATCTTCTAATGTCCTCTGACATTCAAAATTGGGCTTGTGTCATCATGGGATTAATCTGTATACCTATTTATATTGTGTTTTTGGAAAAGCGCAATCACAAATTTATCGGCAGCTTGGGTCGGCATAAATTGAAAGTGGGATCCGTTTCAAGTATGTCACTGGCAATAGTCGGTTCATTGGGTCTGGTAACATGTTTGCTTTTATTGTTGCAGGAATTAGGCAAAAATGTAATCTTTATTAATCAAAAACTGCATGAATATCAGGAATTGACGGAATTAATTATTTCGGAAGAAAGCAATATAATCTTGCAAATTGTTGCAACTGTAATTTTTGTACCGATTGCGGAAGAACTTTTGTTTAGGGGGATTGTATTAGGTGAACTTAATTTACGATATTCACCACGTGTAGTTGTTCTTATTCAAGCAGTATTGTTTGGTTTATTTCATATGAATTTTATTCAATCACTATATACATTTATTCCGGGTTTGCTCTTAGGGATTGCTTATTACTATACCGGGAACATTATCATACCGATCATTATGCATATGATATTTAATTTATTCGGCGGAGTTATATCCACATTTCTGGTGGGAAAAATCTTAAATTATCTAAATTATATTGAATTGGCCACAGGTGTATTTTCGCTGATTATAATAGCTGTTTTCTTTATCAAAGCAAAACCCGATGCAAAACATAAACTTCAATGGGAGCATAATTATCCGCACAATGTTTAAACGAAGATATGGTAGAATCAAGAAAAGAAATTTTGTTGTATTAGCTATCTGTCTGATAGCCGTATTGATTCCCGTATTGACGTTATATTTATTCTCTGCCGAAAGAGTTGAACTTAGCAATATAGCTGACTTTTCAATTAGTGATCAATCTTCTCGTCAAGTTGTACAAGGCTTAGGTTTCGATATTACCACAGTTAATGATGGTAATCTGCTGAACAACAATTCTTTTGAACCTTTGGTATATAAGCAGAATCTGAGAATAGATTCTGGCAACGATGAAATTATCAAGGTTGCAATGCCTAATGATCCGGCAACCCGGATTTTTCCGGAAAACTTTTTTGTGGATGCGAATGCTGAAGTTTTTGCAACGGATTCCGAAGGGCGTCGTACCTTTAAAAAAAGCGGCAAGGTCAGCCAATATTTGCCTGATCAGATTAGTGAATTTCAGCCGGTAAGTTTGCCGCCGGATCTGCCGCGCAATATTAGCTGGAACAGTGTTGTTGAATCAAATGAGAAAGTAATTCTAGGTGGGAACAAGGGATATATCCTAAGTATAGATTCTTTTTCGACAACAACTTTAAGTCGTTTGCCGAGTGAAGAGAAAGTGATTGGTGTTTGTGTTTTTGACGACTTGTTTTTGGCTCTAGATGAAAACGGTGGTTTTTATAAGTCTTCCGATTCACTTAAGTGGGAATTGATTTTCCGGATTGCTGACAAATTTTTGTTGACAGAATCAAAAAGCAACTTGACAGATAATACCGAAAGATTCGTTGTTAAAACAGATGATATTGAAACATCAACGAGTGAAACAAGCAATACCGAAACATCAACAGATAAAACAAAAGACATTAAAACGCAGACAAGTGAAAAAAATAATGACGAATTATCGGCAAGTAAAACATCAACGAGTAAACCGGCTGATACCGAAACATCGGCTGTTAAAACAGATGTTGCGGAAACATCAACAGAAAAAACAAATGACACCGAAACATCAACTGGTAAAACGGATAATGTCGAAATTTTGACGGGTAAAACAGATGAAGCTGCCATATCGGTTGATGAAATAGATAATACTGAAATTGAAGCAAAGCCATCAGAAAATATTAAATGGCTGGATTTAAGTTCAAGAATTGATGATCAAGGCAATTCCATATTCATGGCAGTCGGTGAAGCAGGTTTTGTTTTGTA
The DNA here is from genome assembly GCA_012521015.1 of Clostridiaceae bacterium. Lineage (GTDB taxonomy): Bacteria > Bacillota > Clostridia > Saccharofermentanales > DTU023 > UBA5436. The sequence goes on from JAAYNE010000121.1 coordinate 17,444, forward strand.
CGGAAATTTAGAGAAAAACTACACCAAAAGACTTGAAACTTCACAAAATATTAATGCAGTTACTTCAAATTCTGATGGATTTTATTTGGTTGGTGACAATTCTTTAGCGTTTTATTCATATGATGGAGAGAACTATCGATACTTAGATGTTCCGCTAAAAGCGAATTGGCAAGCTGTTGCTTCACGTGGTAGCCAAATAATGATTGCAGGTGATCAAGGGCAGGTGGTTTTCAGTAAAGATGGCTATTCATTCGATTCTTTGAATAATGAAACGATCAGTGAACTTTCATTGCAATATACCGAGCAAAACCATGATGACCAAGAAGTCATTGTAATTAAGCCGCATTTCATTTCTTGTAGCATTTTGAGCAATGAGCAATTTGTCTTACTTGATTCACGTGGTATGTCGTTCTTTTCCGATAATTTGGGAGTGACCTGGAAAAATTTAAGTGATCTTGCTACAAACAAATTTAATCTTGTGCAGAGATTGCCGAGTGGAAGACTTGTGATGGCAGGATTAGATGGCAGAATTGAATATGCGATCATGGGTTTGGTCATAAAGCTTGATAGTAAACTGGAACAGGGAAAATATGAAAATGGTGATTTCTTAGTTTTAGAGCAGATTTCGACTACGCCGATTATTCAACCGAAAGTGGAAGAATCAGAAACTCTGGTTGGTGATTGGTATATCAGCAATCCGTCCGCTGTACAAATTCAGATAAATCATAATGCACCTGATGGAGGTAGAGCGGCTCTTGAAGTAGATTTATCACAAGGGTCAAATTCCGACAACAAATTTACAGGCTTGTTTAGTAAACAGACTATTGAGCGGCAGATTCCACAAAATTCGGGCTTAATTATTCAACAAAAACTAGAAGATATCGCATATGCAAATATTAAAAACAATACACTTTTTAGTTTTGAGTTTTGGGCGAAATCCGATTCTGATGACTCGATCAATCTGAATCTTTCATTTGAGGGATTAAATTTGCAAATTGAGCAGGTTAACAAAATTATTTCCGGTGACTGGAAAAAGCATCAAGGTTATTTTGTAATTCCTAAGAATTCGCTGAGAGAAGATAAATCGCTCTGGTTGCAAATTGAACTTACCGGTTCAGGCAAACTGTATTTGGACAATTTATGGTTCGGTGTGGCAGATAATTTAGGGAAAAATGTATTGGCAAATCTATCTGAAGATTTGCCTAAGAATTCAATTATGCGTTTGAGTTTTATTCCGATCGGCAGTAAAAGATATCATTCGGAAAGCTGGTTATCCTCTGAAAAATATTACAGTTCATATTATCAGGATCAAACCGAAGTCAAACTTCAAGGGCAAGCTAATTTGGCAAAGAGTTTGGAGCTTTGCAACACATTTAATGCTAACCCGTGGTTAATTATTGATTCTCAAGCATCAGATAGCGAATTGAAACATTTGATGCAGTATTTGTTTGGTCAACAAAGCACACCTCTAGGGGAATTACGAACTGTACATGGTGCATTAAGTCGTTACAGTGATATTTTCAATCAGATATATCTTGAAATAGGCGATCCAAATGGACTTTTGGAAAATGATTGGCAACGCAAATCATATGTAAATTGGGTTGTTCAGGTTTTGTCAGAAACGCCGGAATATGCACAAGTAAAGAAAAAATTAATTTTTGTGGATGGTATGCAATATAAAGATAATATTATTTTATCAGATGCCGATTATCATGCTTCGGATTTCAATTTAAATAATAAAATCAATAATCTAACCGATTTAAAACAATTCAATGACGATTTTACAGAATTACTGCCCAGAGATCCGGGGCGAGGAACAGCAATTCGTTCAGAGCTAATTCGTCAGACCAATCAGCATTTTGCTGAAATTAGATTGGCTGATGTAATTGCAACAGCTTTAAGTATGATGGGTGATGAAATTGACGCAACTTTATTAAACATTGATTTAACTTCGGACTCAGAGATAAATCCTTTTGCTCATTGTTATGGCAATATAGGTCAAGCGATTTCAGGCACGAATCCATATACCTTAACTTCCGGTATTGAGCAGGAAAATGTATTAGCTTATGCCTACGGTTCCGGTAACAAAAGAATTATTGTTTTGATAAATTTATCTGAAATGTCATCCAGCTGCCAGATTCTCAATATTGACCTCAAAGGATTCAGACAATCGATCTATGACTCAAAAGGTACTGTCCTTGAACAATCCAAGGTTAGACATCACAAAACGATATATTCACTTTTACCCGGCGGAGTTATTGTACTTGAGGGAACGTTACAGAAAAACAAATAAATTTGTTGTGAGGTAAAAAAGTGGTTGATAATTTTGCGCAACTTTATTATTTGGATTCATATCAAAGCGAGTTTACAGCAGAGGTAACAGCTGTTAAAGAAGAAAAAAATAAAATTTGGCTATCCTTGTCTCAGACTTGTTTTTATCCGCAAGGTGGCGGTCAACCGGGTGATCAGGGAATTTTGCAATTGATTGAACCCAATAATCAAACTGTAAAGGTTTTTGATACGATTTGGTCTGACGATATTATTTGGCATCAAGTTGATCAATTGTTGGCTAAAGGAACATCAGTTGTCGGACAAATTGATTTTGCCAAGCGTTATGATTTGATGCAGCAACATAGCGGTGAACACATTTTTTCCGGTATTGTAAATCGTGAATACGGCTATACAAATGTCGGTTTTAATATTAATTCAACGGAGATGACTTTTGATTTTGACGGAGACTTAAATTGGGCACAGATTTTTGAAGTTGAAACAGAAGCAAATCAAGCTATCTACGAGAACATTCCGATCGAGATTCGTTATATTACTCAATCAGAACAAGACATGTGGACCTATCGGAGTAAATTGCAACTTGAGCAAAATATCAGATTGGTAATTATTCCGGGATATGATATATGTGCATGTGCAGGTACACACCTTGCTCGTACCGGAGAAATTGGTCAAATCAAAATCATTAAACGTGAATCTTATAAAGGTGGAGTTCGCTTAACAGCTCTCTGTGGTACAAGAGCATTGCGTTATTTTCAAAATCTGTTTCAAGTTATACAAAATGTCGGTGAAGTTATGTCTGCCAATCCGGATAATTTATTGGAAAAAATAATCAATCAACAATCTGAGATTTCTGATTTGAAATTTCAAATTAACAAAAAAAACAAAGCATGGTTGGATCTGTTTGTACAAAAATTGCAGCCTAATACAGAAAGAATAATATTAACCAATCCCGAGTTTGATAAATATGAATGGAAATATGTATGTCGATATTTGAGCGAATATGTAAGTGACTTTGTCGGTATTTTAACATCAAAAACTCAACATAATCAGCTTTTATTTTTGTACTCAAATAAGCAAGATTTGCGAACAATTATTCCGGAGTTAAAAGAGAAATTTAATTTCCAAGGTGGAGGAAATGCGAGTTTGATCCAGGGTTCGTTAGAAACAGAGTTGTCAATTATTAAAAATTTTTTAAACAGAATAACTTAAAAATGTATTTGTTTTTATTGAAATATCTTAAAAATAGACTTTTAAGACTAATTAATTGTTCAAATAGCACAAGTAAATCAAATATTTCTAATCAATTCTCCAAATTTTTCGAAAAGTCCAACTTATCTCTTGACCTGAAATAAAGCTATGAATATACTTTAATCAAGCTTCAGGGAATTCTAAAAAACCTTGATCGAAAAATCTAGCACCATGAAAATGGTTCGGGATGGCAGTAACTTGATAACTGAACATTTAGCTGGCAAAAGAAGAGTCGAATTACCTAAAGGTAAAACCGATCTACATAAGAGGCAAAAATGGTATGATAAATAATTACTATTAATTATTAATCGGCTATTAAATAATAAAATATCAGTCAAGATATTAAAACCCAAAATAGCTGAAAATAGTGAGAATAAATAGTAAAAAGATTCAGTATATAATCAGATACCAATTTAAATATTCTAGCAATGCACTTGTGGTATAGATCTTAAAAGAGTTTATAGGTAGATCATTGATTGGATCAGAAATACACAATGAATGATAAAATTATAAAGAGTTGCCGGCTTGAACAACTACCATTAAGAAGTAATAAAAAATGAATGTTAAGTTGAGTATTGTAAATGCTAAGTTAGAAAAGGGATTGCAAGTCAAACAATTGAATAAAAACATAGGGTTCAACAGAATACGAGAATGTATAAAAAACGTCAGAAGTACTGTTGGTAAAATGTAAGACATAGCCTGGAATGTGATGAGTTCAAGCGTTAGATAAAAAAAGTTCCGTTAATGTAATAGAGTAACGATCGAAGAATTGGCAGGTTCGCTGAAGCTTTTAAATTACTCTAAAAATTCTAAAACTTTAATTCCCCAAAAATCGGAAAATCATTTGTAAGTTTCATAAAGATAAAAGCAATTTGCGGAAAAGTCGATATATGCTCAAAATTTTAAGCTGTTTAAACTTCAATTTGCTGAACTCTGATTTTTGAGCAAAACTTAAGGGGATGGTTTTTCGTCCCTTTATTTTGAATGTTTTTAAATATTTTTAACAATTTTCCGAAGGTACTGGATGCTTTATTCTAAAAACATTTGGCTGAAAATTATTCAACATAAAACATTAAATTCTAATACGTTTCATTCAATTTTTTGATGTAGCCAAGATTACGATATTGTTCTCTATAATCAAGTCCGTATCCGACGACTCTGGTATAATCAATTTCAAATCCGATATACTTTAGAGGCAAATTGATCATTAACTGATCGGGATTAGCTAACATAGCGACTAGATTGATGCTTGCAGGATTGAATTTTTCTAAATGCTCAAACATATAATGAGTTGTCAGTCCGGAACGGACTATTTCTTCAACGACCAAAACATCATTTCCGGCAATATCGATTTCAATATCTCGGGTAACCTGAACAATATTTGTTGCAGACTGAACTTGACTGATTGCCATAAAATCGAATTTTAGCGGAAGCTTAATTGCACGTGTAAGATCTGCTAAAAAATATGTTGAGCCTTTGAGCATTGCGATAACGCTAAAAGGTCTGTTTGAATCTTGATAATCTTGGGTAATTTGTTGTCCGAGTTCGATAACTCTTTTGGCAATTTGTTGTTCGGTAAATAAAATATCATTATTTTCCTGATTGTCCTGCATAGAAACTCCTTATTCAAAACGTTGAATTAGCGATAAGAAATCCCGCCGATAAATGATTTTAACATTAATTCCAGGATATAGTTCTTCCAGTTTTTTAAGTTTTTTTCGTTTGGCACTCACATACCTTTGATCCATCGTAGTTAACTCTAAATATAAATCAAACTTGGGTAAATAGAAATCCGGACTGAATGCCATGGTAACTCTGTTTTCTTCATCCCACTCAACCGGAAAAAATTTTGGTTCATAACGCCATTCAACTTGATATAGATTAAGCAATCTGGCAAATTCTTTTTCGGATTCATTTTTGAATTCAGGTATATCAGTACTTTGTAGAATAGCCTGCTCGCTATCACCTTGTTTTGCTAAATGACGATTGATTTCATAGTCCTCAATTAAGCTATTAACTACACTTAAACAAGCATCTAAAGATAATTTATCCGTATTCAATATCAAATGAAAAGAGTCGAATTGATTGTCATCGGCTTGGAATAATGTGCTAACAAAGCGACGATATTGACGATCAATTCTTTGGGTTAAATCACCAGATGATATATCGGCAATCTGAGTAGCAGGAATGAATTTTTCCATGAACTTTAATTCATGCAAAGAATCAATTGATGTAGAAAAATCTTTGTTCTTTTCCTTGTATTGCAAATAATTACGATATTGCTCCTGAGAGATTTCTATTCGTTGTTCACGGATTTCCAATGGTGAAACGGTTCGTAAATGAATTGCTCTGGGATGATCTTTTAAAAAGTAATTAGCACCGCAACCAAGCAATATGGCATTATGATTTTTAGCCCAGTCATGGATTGAACCTTCTAAATATGCTTTGAAATTCATTTGTTGATCTGTAGTAATTGGCTCAAAAAAATACTTAGCACTTACTTCAAGCATCTGTTTTTCATGTTCACTGGCTATCGGCTTGAGAAATATTTCAATCATTTGATCAAAATCGATTAGAGTATATCCGCTTTTATTTGATAAACGTTCAGCGAATTCATCTCCAAAACTACCGGCTTCTCTGGAAATAGTTAATATGGGCACTTGAACCTCTTTTCAGAATTGATCAGAAACTATAGAATATTATATCATGAAATTTATTTTGATTGAACACAAACAAGAAGAATTATTGACTAATAAAAGCTGAATTTTCAGGAGTATTGAATGGATAAAAATAACATAATTAAATCAGGTATTGTTGGCTATCCGTTGAACTATTCTATTTCACCGGTCATTCATAATTATTTATACGAACAGGCCGGTAGACAAGGCGAATATAAGGAGTTCAGAGTTCGGCCGGAAGTATTTGCCGAGAGAATGGATGCTATACTGGAAGAATATCCATATTTGAATGTTACGATTCCATATAAAAAAGAAATTATTTCACATTTACAAGGAACCTCTGATAGCGCAAGGATTTTGGGTGTTGTCAATACCGTTGCTTGTGAACTGGGTTACAATACGGACGGTATGGGATTGGAGTTAGCTTTGGCGGAATGGCCGAAACCCGATCATGCAATGATTATCGGAGCGGGAAATACTTCACGGACAGCACTATATACGTTGCTTGATATGGGGATACCGAATATTTCTTTGATTCACAGAAATGTAAATACTTTAAAAAAATTAAAGCTGGAATTTGCTTCAATGATTAAAGTAAAAGCATTATCTGCAAGAACTTTTGTAAGCATATCGACTAATCAACAAATTACTTTTTTGAATAATCCGGAAGAAACATTCAATTTTGCTCCCAAAATAGATTTGTTAATTAACACAACTTCAGCAGGTATGTATCCTGAAATTGATCAAATCCCTTTGGCTGAAGAGATCATTCAATATATTTTAGTTGAGTCAAAACCAAGAGTGTTTGATGTAGTTTATAATCCGATTCGTACCAAATTACTAAAGATGGCAACTGAAAGTGAATTGGAAATTAAGAATGGGCTTTCAATGCTATTTTATCAAGCATACGCTTCTCACTCAATTTGGTTCGAAGAGGAGTACTCTGTTGAAAAAGCACAAAAACTTTGGAAGAATTTTGTCGCAAAATTTGATCCGGAAAAATTCATTGTAGAAAATTGGCCGAATAAGAAACTTTAACTTTATTTCAGAATAATTTAAAAATTTTTCTGAAATAGAATTTCAATTATCAGTTTAGTTTTAAAGAAATTGTGCAAAAGATAATCTAGCTTTTTCTGCAAAACAGCTTAAAAAATTTACGAAAATAAAACTTCAATTCTCGAAATATACTTTTAATGATATTGCCTAAATTGAATCTACGAGGAAAAAATTGAGCTTTCTTCTTAATATAAGCACGAATCAACATTGCAATTTCTTGAGTATGGACTTGAGTATTGTAATGCATCATATAATCTTCTGTATTAGGTGCGGCATAAAAAAAACGATACCAAGCACCATATGCATCACCTAATCCGAATAAATGTCCGGCTTCATGTGCTGCAACTTGTTTCAAACTCTGTGTGCTGCGTAAATCATTGATCACAGCATAGCCGGGAAAATTTCGACTCCAATTGTAGCCAAAGCTTTCAATTTGCCCGGTGCGAAAAATTCCCCAGAACCTGCGAAAGAGTCCACTTGCAACATGTGATGGTAAAAGTTTGGACTTTTTGACGAAGATAGGTATTGGTCTCGTTTTGCCTTTTAGTAATCGCTTTAAGAAAACAATTCTTGGATTTTGCTGACCGGATAAGATATCTTCATATAGTTTGACATGTAACGGTAATTTTGCCAGATGTTGTTCGGATAATTGATATTCTATATCTTTTGAAGCTTCACAACCGGGTAATTTTGTTAAATTTTGCTTAGATAGTTGATTTGACGTCTCTTTTAACAAGTTGTGATTATTATTGCGAGCGAGTGTTTTTGCTTGATGTTGTTTGACCGGACTTTGCCCTGTTTTTTGTAATAGGAAAAAATCTGAACATGCCTGACTGAGTTCCGGATTCATCGGGTAAAAACCGGACCAATTTTGTTCAATGCCCTTGATAACATAGTGTTTGTAGGAATGGTTGTGTGAAAAAATATTAAGTGCAAATTTATTAAAGGATACGTAAACTGTTAAGTGAAAGCCGCTATGCGGATCATAATTTAGACGTAAAGGTGAACGGTTCATAATCAGCTCATGGTTTATTTGCCTGAATATTGTTTTTCAGCCAAGATTTCAAGCTGATTATTTTAAATTTTCGAGCTAAACGTTTATACCACGGGAACAAAGAGATGTCCTGCGGATAAAACAGATGAGCATGACTCATATCGAGAAAAATCGGGTAAAGATAAGAAGTTTGCTCAGTACTGACATAGTTTACGATTCCGGCTCCGGCAGAGAGAATTTCTTCTTCGTTTTTCATATCTGTGATCAAAATCAGATTATTTTGGCTGACAGGCTTTTTCAGGTTTTCCGATTCGATAAACCTTAAAGTTTCCGACAGAATGTTATCAACAATCAAGACATTTAAAATAGGACGATAAAGTAAAAATATTCGATGGTATTTACTCTGAAATTTATGATTAATGAAAGGAGTCTTTTTTTCAAAAATCAAACCTAAGCGATGCTTGGCAACTTGTTGGTAATTTTGTCGATCAAACCAATCGGTGATCATTTGTACAATATTTCCTTGTCGTTTAATCTGACTCAGCAAAACAGTATCAAGTTTGTATTTTTCCACCTTAGCTAATTTTGCCAAACTTTTGGGGTCGGCAGGGTTATAGGGGTGAATTACGTGATCAGCAATCATTGTGTTTATGCTACCTACACAAAATATAATATATAGAATTGCTAAACCGGCAAAGATTAGATTCAGCCATTTCATTGCGAGCAAAGGTTGTAAATGTTGAATATTGCTTCGAATCCATAATAGAGCAAATCCAAGCAATAAAAGAATAAAAATTTGGCTGATTATATTGCGGATTTTCCAATACTTCCGTTTCACACTTCACCCCTAATTTTTTATAATTGTATCATTAAAAAAAACATTTTAAAACTTGAGATTTAATCCAGTGACTAAATTATGTTTCCTATTAAATTGTTCAACTAATGTAGATTTAGAAAATTCTAGAAATTCAATCGGTGGCAATTAAACAACTTTTACCACAATTTTTTAGTATAAGTTATAAGATTGTTACTTTAATTTCATCTTAAATAATTAAACGAAAAAGAGAGAATGGATTATCTGCAAGGAAAAATACTTTATTAATTATTTTCTACAGAATAAGGATCCTTAACATCAGCCACTTCCAAAGAGTTTTTCCGGGATTTAAGAAAGGGTTGTTCAAAATCGTTCCCGATTAAAGTGTCAAGACTGACTTTAAAATAAGAGCTGATTTTTTTGGCAACAGCAAGACTGGGAATTCTTTCAGCATTTTCATAATGTGAAACCAAACTGCGAGAAATGCCTAGTTCTTTTGCTAACATTAATTGAGTTAAATTATTTTGTTTGCGTAATTGTTTGAGATTATTTGAAAAATCTGTCATAAGACCACCTAAATTAAAATGAAATAATGTTACAATCAGCGACTGTTTCTTATTGTAACATATTTTCAGAAACAAGTAGTTAGTTAATTACAAATTGGACAGAGTAAATTTTGACAAATTTAGGAAATCAAAAATTTAATTTGATTCAGTCTTTTTTATTTAATGCTGAAGAATATTTAAATTCGTGATACAATAAGTAACATCAAAGTACATGTTAAATCAATAATGATATTAAGGAGTAACAAGATGCGTGATTGGTTAAAAGAACTACGATTAGTATCAGGCTATACTCAGACCGATATTGCCAATTCATTGAGAATTTCACGTTCTTACTATACGCAAATTGAGTTGGGGAATAGAAATCCTTCTCCTAAAGTAGCAATTGAATTAGGTAAATTATTAGATTTTGAATGGACTCGATTTTTTGAATGAGAGCTGCAGATTCTACTTAATAACAAATTTTTGCAAATTATAGAATAACAGCTGCAGTATTCCGTTTATCGATAAATGTTTGCTAGCTTAATTTCACAATTGTTCATTTTTGTATCTTGAAGATGCTTGTCAGAATGCTATAATAGTTTTAAAAATCAAAGAAAGTCAAAGTCAAAATATGAAATAATCAAATACCAAGATAGTAAGGGAGTGGGTTAATGTCAAAGATAAGTGATGCAATAGAAGCAATTTTAAAGCAAATGTTGGATGAGAATGAAGGAATTGCAGAATTTACTCGCAATGAATTGGCAGAAAAAATGAATTGTGTACCTTCACAAATAACCTATGTTCTCCAGACCCGATTTACCAACGGTATGGGCTATCTCAAAGAAAGTAAGCGTGGAGGTGGAGGCTCGATAACTATCAGAAGAGTGGAGTTTTCTTCACCTAAACAACAACTAGCTCAGCAAATTCAATCTGTACCAAAAAGTCTCAGTCAACAAAAGGCATATTTAATTTTGGATAATTTGAGTGAACAAGAAGTCATTGATGAGAGAATTTCAAAAATAGTCAAATCTGCAGTCTCGCATCAAGCTTTACATAAAGTGCCGAATCTGATTGTCGATCAAGTCCGTTCAGATGTTTTTGTAAATATCTTATTAGTACTTTATCAACAAAAATATGCAGGAGGAAAAAATTAATGTTATGTGAAAAATGTCTGAAAAATGAAGCTAATATTTCGGTTAAAACGATGATTAATGGTGTTGCGAAAACCTATCAACTCTGCTCCGAATGTGCGCAAAAACAGGGACTATTCCAACCAGGATTTGGCTTTGAGAGTTTTCCGATGTCCAATTATTTAGGTCAAGCTTTATTTAATTTTCCTTTTGGTTCATTAAGCAACCAACCGAAAACTATCGGAACCAAAATAGATAAGTCCGTATGTTGTCCAGCCTGCGGTCAGGAATTTGCCGATTTCAGAAAAAGCGGTCTATTTGGTTGTCCAGAATGTTATTCAACATTTCATGATGTAATTTGCTCAATGTTGGATCAAATTCATGGTGGGCATATTCATAATGTTACTCAAATTGTACCGCATAATATAGAAGTCGATAAATCGGAACCACTTACGGAGATTGAACAATTAAAATCTGAGTTAAAAGAGAAAATTCAATTGGAGCAATATGAAGAAGCTGCTGTAATTAGGGATAAAATTAAAGAATTGACTGCTGCCGAAAATAGTGATCCGGCAAATGATATTGAATCTTAAATTGAACCTGAAGGAGAAGAAAAAAATATGAGTTGGTACGAAGAACACGGAGCTGATCAGGACGTAGTAATCAGTACGAGAGTACGTTTTGCCCGCAATATTAAAGGTTATAAATTTCCCCATTTGCTAAATAATACAAAAACTGCCGAGTTGACCAATGAAGTTGTTACAGCTGTGCAAAGGCTTGATCCAAAATCTTTTCACTTGGTTGAATTGAATAGTATGAATTTGATCGATAAACAGAGTTTAGCGGAAAGACATTTAATTAGCCCACAATTGATTAATTCTAAACAGAATAAATCCTTGTTAATAAATAAGAATGAAGATTTGAGTGTACTGATTCTGGATGAAGATCATTTAAGAATTCAAGCTATTAAAGCCGGTTTTAGTCCGGATCAGGCTTTTAAGCAAGCCAAAAATTTAGCTGTTGCCTTGGAAAGTGTTTTGGAAATAGCTTGCGATCAGGAATTCGGTTACTTGACAGCCTGTCCCACCAATGTAGGAACCGGACTTAGGATTTCTGCTCTCTTACATGTTCCGGGTTTGGAACATTTGAATCAATTAAAGTATATGATCGAATCTTTGCGCAGATCGGGCTTTACAGTTAGAGGTTATTATGGTGAAGGCAGTTCCGAACAAGGTCAAATGTTGCAAATTTCAAATCAAATTACATTAGGCAAGACGGATCAGGATTTAGTCAATCAGTTTAAAACGATACTTAGTGTTTTTATTAAACAAGAACGTGAAGCAAGAAAAAACTGGTATGAAAATGAGCAAATAAAATTGCAAGATAAAATTTATCGCTCTAAGGCAATTTTAAGTAATGCATATTTAATTGGACATGAAGAGGCATTTAATTGTTTGAGTGATATACGTTTAGGTCGTGCTTTAGGTTTTGCCGGATTTCCGGACTATACTGATATTTTAACTCTGATTTATTTAATCGGTGTAGGATCAATTCAGAAAAAAGAAGGGCAAATCATAAATAGTGAACAAAGAGATATTGCCAGAGCTAAATTAATAAAAAATTATTTTGCTGATGTTACTAATAATAAAGAATAATAACTTTTGATTAAAAACTTTAAAATGATTTGAAAACAACTGTGAGAATTAATAAATTAATAATTATTGAAAATGGAGGAAATAGATATGATGATAAAATTATCCGAACGTTCCGGTAAAGTGCTTACTGAAGCATATAAAACAGCAAGATCTTACGGTATAGATTATATTGGAACGGAGTATTTGTTAAAAGGAATTCTGGTAGAAGGTGGCAAAGCCGGTCAAATTTTGAATAAGTATAATTTAACTGTCGAGAATATAACAGAAGTCTTGAATCAATTTAATAAACAAGAACCGAAGGATTTCTCTGTTGATAGCAATGTCAGTGGTGATCAGATTTACCAAATGATGACACCCAGAACTAAACAGGTTCTAAATTTGGCTGCGAGAGAGGCAAATGTACGAAATGTACCTGCAGTTGAACCTGAGCATCTATTATTAGGAATTTTAAGAGAAGGTGATAGTGTTGCAGTCAGAATTCTCCGTAGTGCGAATATCAGTATCCAAAAACTTTATGCCGAGATAATTCAAAGTTTTGGTGGTTCTTTCTTCGACAGCCTTTTTGGTCAGCTGGCAAATAGTCCTGAGGGACCGGATTTGGCTGGTAAAAGCAGCTCGTCCGGACAAGCCGGACCAAAAAACAGTTCTACGCCGACTTTGGATCAATTCGGCATTGATTTTACTGAGGTGGCAAGAAATGACGGATTTGATCCGATTATCGGTCGTGATGAAGAGATTATGCGCTCAATGCAAATTCTTTGCCGCAGAACTAAAAACAATCCGGTACTGATCGGTGAACCCGGTGTAGGAAAAACTGCTATTGCAGAAGGCTTAGCTCAAAAAATTGCTGCAGATGATGTACCTGATCTTTTGAAAAACAAACGGCTCTTTTCGCTTGATCTTACCGGTATGCTGGCAGGTGCAAAATACAGGGGTGAATTTGAAGAACGTCTGAAGAACGGCATCGATGAGGCGGCAAAAGCTGGTAATGTAATTTTATTTATTGATGAATTGCATACTATCATTGGTGCAGGAGCATCCGAAGGTGCTATGGATGCTTCAAACATCTTGAAACCGATGCTGGCAAGAGGTGAAATGCAGGTAATTGGCGCAACGACAATTGATGAATATCGAAAGAATATAGAAAAAGATGCTGCTTTAGCCAGAAGATTCCAGCCTGTGATGATTGATGAACCGAGTGAAGAAGAATCAGTCCGTATCTTGAGTGGTTTAAGAAAAAAATATGAGGATCATCATAAAGTTGTAATTACTGATGAAGCAATTGAAGAAGCGGTTAAATTGTCCAGTCGTTACATTACGGATCGATTTTTACCGGATAAGGCAATTGACTTGATTGATGAAGCTTCATCGAAAATCAGGATGAGTATTTCGGAAGAACCGCAAGATTTGAAAGATAAAGAGGAAGCATTAGCAAAAATTATTCAGGAAAAAGAAACAGCGGTAGAAAAAGAAGAATTTGAACAAGCTGCGAAACTCCTGCAAGAAGAAAATAAATTAATAGCAGAGATTGATGCAGTAAAGACTGAACAAAATGATAATGAAACGAAAGAACGTCCTGAAATTAAAGTTGACGATATTGCGGAAATCGTTGCTTCTTGGACCGGAATTCCAGTAATGAAGTTGACTGAGGATGATCATGAAAAAATGAAAAATCTGGAAGCTGAACTCAAAAAACGGGTAATTGGTCAAGATGAGGCGGTAGCTGCAGTTGCTAAGGCAATTCGCAGAGGCAGGCTGGGCTTGAAAAATCCGAATCGTCCGACAGGATCTTTCGTTTTCTTGGGTACAACCGGTGTCGGTAAAACCGAATTGGCAAAAGCTCTGGCAGATACAATGTTCGGTGATGAAAATGCAATGGTCAGAATTGATATGTCTGAGTACATGGAAAAATTTGATGTTTCAAAACTGATTGGATCTCCTCCGGGTTATGTTGGTTATGAAGAAGGCGGACAGCTAACTGAAAAAGTAAGGAGAAGACCATATACAGTTATTTTATTTGATGAAATTGAAAAAGCTCATCCGGATGTGTTTAATGTTTTACTACAAGTTTTGGAAGACGGTCGTTTAACAGATGGTCAAGGTCGCACAGTCGATTTCAAAAATACTATAATTATCATGACATCGAATATCGGAGCACGTCTTTTAACTTCAAGCAGTGGCGGAAAGATTGGTTTTGCAGCACCGGTAAATGATGAGCAAGAGGATAATTCTCAAATTGATGAAAATTTATATGGCGGCAGAAGCTATGAAGAAGCCAAAGAATTAATTATGAAGGAAGTAAAAAACACTTTCCCCCCTGAATTCCTGAACAGAATTGATGAAATGATTTTCTTTACGATGTTGTCGCAAGAAGCATTATTGCAAATTGTGAATATTATGCTGGCCCAACTTGAAAAGAGAATTGCCGATATCGGCATCCAAATTGAAGTCACCGATCAGACAAAAAATTGGCTGGTCAAGAACGGCTATGAACCGCAATATGGTGCCAGACCGTTACGTCGTTTGATTCAATCTGCAATTGAGGATAAATTCTCGGAGGCGATGCTGGATGATATCATTGCAGAAGGTGATACGGCTTTAATAGATGTACTGGATGACCAAATTGTAATCAGTAAAAAATAATGTAAAACAAAGCTATAAAATCATAGAATTGTTAAATCTAAGTATATTTTATGATTTATATAAGAAAACCGAATTTGTCTCAAAAATTTGAGTTCTGCAAATTTCGAATTGCTGAATTTCGATTTTTGAGACATTTTCTTATTTCTAAATCGAATTCATTTATTAACAATACAAGTTATAAGTGATATTGAAATTAATATTTCATAGGTCAGAAAATCCTAAAACATAATGGTAAATGTTGTCAATGAAAAGATTTTGTTTTTATATTTTCTTAAATTTAATTGAACCTTATTGACCTGAAATAATGTTTATTTTATTATTAGGATATAAAATATTTAAACACCATTATATTAATTGCAACTCAACGAACTTAATTTTTTGAGGAACGAAAACGATCAAGAACGATCGAACAATCAAAATTATCAAAATTTTCGACCTATCGAAACAATTGCAAAAACCGTTCAACAAAATCCCATTCAAAAATTCAAAATTAAATAATCCAAGCATCAGGATAAAGGAGAAGCCTATGAAGGAGAAATTGTACTTGAGAATTCAGGCATTCGTCCTGGTATTGTTACTCACATTAACCACTTTAGTCATATCCCCTGAACAGGCTCTGGCTGATACGGAAGTTGTTGCAGGTGAAGAAACGCCGGAAGTTACTTCAGGCGAAGAAGCGATACCGACTATAAACGATACAGAAGATCAAAATGATTCAGAACAATCAAACAATATAGAAAAATCGGATACCGGTACTGATATCACAGATGAATCACAGGAGAAGACAGTAGAATCGACGGTTGAAACGGAACAAGTGGAGGAAGAAGCTGTTTCAGATAAGCAAGACGAACAAGATGCAGATACTGCGATGACGGATCACGCTGAACGCGATATAGGCGCTAGAGTCGTCTATACACCGGAGGAAGATTTTAACTTTGATTCTGCGACAGGAACTATCAGGTTTTACATTGGATCGGACAAAGTTGTCAACATTCCGCCTTATATAAAAGGAGTAAAAGTTGAGCATATCGGAGAAGGGGCCTTTAGGTACCTGCATATAACAAGTGTCACAATACCGAACAGTGTTAAAACTATCGGAGATCATGCGTTTATTATGAACAAACTCACGAGCGTCACGATACCGGACAGTGTCATTGAGATTAAAGACGTTGCGTTTCAAGACAACAAACTTACGAGTGTTACGATACCGAACAGTGTCACAGAGATAGGAGAGCGGGCATTTTATAACAATCAACTTAAGAGTGTAACAATATCTGGCAATGTTACCTACATAAAAGACTCATCCTTTAGAAAAAATCAGCTCACGAGTGTCACGATACCGAACAGCGTCAAAAAGATAGGGAAAATGGCATTTGCTGAAAACCAACTCGCAAGTGTTACGATACCGAACAGTGTCATGATCATTACTTATGCTGCATTTTATCAGAACAAACTGACAAATATTACGATTCCTGAAAGTGTCAGGAGTATCGGAATAAGAGCTTTTTCGTATAATCAGGCAAGCTGGGCTTCAATCCCTGACAGTATTAATTACATTTTAGATTATGATGGAGAATCACTTGTCTATCAACCAACCATCGAAGAAGTAGGGAAACATTGCTTTAATCCCGAAGTACCTTTAATTGGAAAACGTTACATCAAAGCGAATTATAACATTCGTGAGACACCTAACGGAAAAGTGATTACCAAACTTTGGCGCCCGTTATATGTAACCGGCACCAGCACAAGCACTGGTGAATGGCTTGAGTTTAACTATAATGGAGAACAAGCCTATGTTGCAATGACTGCAATTACAAAAAATCCACCACCAATGACCGGATATGCTAAACAAACCTTGAACCTAAGAGACGTACCCGGCGGATCGATTATCGGCACAATCCCGAAAGGTCATAAAGTGAGTGGTATTTTTGTCCGTAATACGGTAGAAACAACATATAACGGTAAAACCGGTTATGTGTCTGCTTCGTTATTGCAAAAGGATCCGGTCCAGGTAACACGCTATGTTAAGGCAGGTTCGAATATCAGGAGTGCGCCGGGCGGAACAATAATCGAAACCTTAAAGATGCCGATCTTTGTGACCGGAACAATTACAGGAAACTATCTCAGATTTACCTATAAAAATCAAACAGCCTATGTGGCAATGAGTTTAACCACGACTCAAAATCCGCCGATTACCGGTTATGCCAAAAGTGC
>JAAYNE010000122.1 GCA_012521015.1 Clostridiaceae bacterium
AGATTATTGGTACAATGAGAGTGCATCTATCGATAACCTCCTTTAATGTTTGTTTGGATGACGTGCATTTTTCAGAGGCTTCGTATAGATGCATTTTAATATAAAAAATAAAATGTTGGAAGTATGTGAACTGACCCCCAAAAGTTAGACCTAAAAACTTAACTTTTGGGAGGTCAGTTTTTTATGGCGAAATATACTTTTGAATTTAAGAAAAAGATTGTACAAGAATATTTAGAAGGTCAAGGTGGAGTAGATTATCTGGCTAGAAAATATAGTTTTTCTAGTAACACTCCTATACGCAAATGGGTTAATGCATACAAAAAATTCGGAGATGAAGGCCTAATGCGTTCTAGAAAAAACAAATCCTACTCTTTTGAATTTAAGTTTCATGTGGTAGAGTTATATCTATCAACAGAGGTCTCTTATCAGGAGCTGGCCCTATCAGTTGGCATAAATAATCCTCCATTGATTACAAAGTGGGTAAATGATTTTCAAATAGCCGGTCCTGATGCTTTAAGACCCAAACGAAAGGGGAGGCGTCCTACAGTGTCTAAGCCAAAGGATAGTAAATTTACAAATAACGAAAATGTAAGTAATAATTCAGAGTATTTAAAACAGCTTGAGGATGAAAATCTCAAGTTAAAAATAGAGAATGCCTATTTAAAAGAACTGAGGAGGTTGCGTTTAGAGGAAAAAACCCTTCTGAAAAAACAGCGAGAATCGTCCACAGCCTCCGAAGAGAATTCAAATTAAAAGACATTCTCGCAGTTGTAGGATTTCCTAAATCAACATACATGTATTGGCAAAAAAAATTTGATAGAGAAGATCCAAACGAGGATCTTGAACGAAGAATTCTTGAAATCAGAAAAGAAAACAAAGATTTTGGCTATCGTAGAATATATGGAGTATTAAGAAAACAGGGACTCGTTATAAACAAGAAACGTGTTCAACGAATTGTTCAAAAACTAGGTATTCAAGTTACTTCGTTCACCAGAAAAAGCCGTAAATATAGTTCTTATAGAGGTAAGGTTGGTACTGTTGCTCCTAATAGAATTCGCAGAAGATTTGAAACTCCTATTCCACATCAAAAGATTACAACAGACACCTCTGAATTTAAATATTATGATATAGATGACAAAGGGCGAATGACTATAAAGAAACTGTATCTTGATCCATTCATGGATATGTGTAATAGTGAAATAATAAGTTATGGCGTTGCTAGGCGGCCGTCTGCCGAGAGTGTAATGAATGCTTTGAATGATGCTATAAAAATTACGGGCGATTGTAAATACAGGCGAACATTTCATTCAGACCAAGGATGGGCTTACCAGATGAAGGCTTATAGTTATAAGCTAAAAGAAAATAAAATTTTCCAAAGCATGTCCCGGAAGGGAAACTGTATTGATAATTCAATAATGGAAAACTTCTTTGGTATTATGAAGCAAGAGATGTATTATGGAGTGGTTTATTATAGTTATGATGAACTTAAAGAGGCAATAGATAAATACATAAAGTATTATAATGAGAAGAGAATTAAAGAAAGGCTAGGATGGATGAGTCCTTTAGAATACAGACTCAGCCTAGCTGCATAAAATTATTGCGTAGCAGCCAAAACTACTACGCAATAAAGTCTAACTTATTGGGGTCACATCAGTACTTCACTCCAACATTTTTTTATATTAAAATACACTTATAAACCGCCTGCCATGATTTTCATAACTAGGAACATAACATAATAGCTTCTGCACAAATTTGTACTACATGTAACAATACAAGGTCAAGAATTCGTGACTACCGAAAACAAAAAATTAAACATCTTCCTATTGGTATATCTTATCATGTATATTTGCCATATGCTCCGTAATTAGGCAAGTTACCTGGGCAATGTGTCTAATGCTACTTTACAACGATGATTTAAGGAGAGCTTATGGACTAAAAGAATAGTTTTATCAGATTTGTGATGAAAAGAGTTATTCTGTAACAAGAAATGAGTTTATAAGTTGGATAAAGAATGCAGAAAAAAGCGGGATAAAAGATTTTGAAGAATGCGCTACTACTTTTTGACGATGGTCGAAGGAAATACGAAACGCTTTTAAATACGGATATACAAACGGTCCTACAGAAGGATATAAGAACAAGATAAAAGTATGAAAAAGGATTTAATTCGGCGTAAGAAATACGAGCGGTTTAAAAATAGGATATTACTTGCATGTGGTTAGTACGAAAATAATCAAAATAATGTCCGTTATATTAAGTGTGTACAAAAATATCCTATAGAACCTATAAGCTTAAAAATGGCTCTAAACCCAGCAATGGAGCAGGATACAATAGAATCACACCCCAAAACTTGACATAGAGCCCTATTAACTTCCCTTAGCAAGTTTGATACACAGACTACAAAAAGGGTACGCTTCATTAGAAGCATACCCTTTTCATATTTTATCTCAATATTCTTGAAAAATTATTATTGATCGTAACGGAATGTCTGATCAACTTTTACTTCATGGTACAGATCTCCCAAACCAGTAATGTTCTGTTTGTAAAGTACTTTCTTAACTCTTACTGAATAGCTTGTAGCTTGATAGAAATCAACATGATCTGGAATAATTATGTCATCTTTAGTTGCTTTTCTTCCATCATAGCGAACTGTAATACAGTCTAAGATAGCTTCAACAGGATCATTCTCTTCAGATGAATAATCATCAATAGATAATACAGGTTTAAGCTGACTATCAACTACTTTGAATGTTGTTGATCTAACAGCGGTTCCGTTAATCTTATTTTCAGCTACTAAACGATAGGTTCCTAAAGGTGCTTTCACAACTGCATTGTCTAGTACACGTGTATCAATTGAATCACCACTTACGACCCTAACACCAACATCATCTACTTTAACAAGATCAATTGATGAACCGGAAATTTCAGGTGCAAATTCAAATAGACCATCATCATCTGGCTGATTAGATAAGGTTATATCTACTTCACCAGTTACTTCTTTAACTTTAACACCCTTCTTATCATAACCGAATACACGAATTTCAACTTTCTCTTCGGTATCAGTGGATTTAACCTTAAGATCATAGGATGTTTTATCTGTCTCAATTGCATAATATGATACTGTAGCTTCAGGTTTCTTAACAGAAACTGTTACGTATGCAACCTTCGTACTATCTGCATCGGATACTTCAACTTTGACTGTATAAGTTCCTGCATCAATTTCGTCTTTATCAATAGTACTAATTGTTATATCTGTGTCAGTATAGGTTACAAAACCGCCGTTATCAAAATCAGATGGTTTAGTAACAAAAGCATCAAGATCATATGCTGTTTCATCTAATTCATCACCATATTGATCTAGAACAGTCAAACCAATTGTTTTACTATCCCCAAAACCATTTGACAAAGTGA
>JAAYNE010000123.1 GCA_012521015.1 Clostridiaceae bacterium
GTAAAAAAAGTCGGTGTAAACTGATAAGTATTCGCCTCGTACTCCCGCACGACACCATACCATCAACCGTTATCTGCAACCGCCCAAAGAACCTATTATTAAAAAGAAAGCCTAAATCATTTCACATCCTTTAATTAAATTATCACTAACTGGTGATACTTCATATTTTGAAGCATAAATAAACAGCTCAAAATTGAGTACATTTCGCTGAAATATTCATGCCTTCGAACCCGTCGTGTCGATCCACAAAATCATTTTCACATAAGCTTGCCGACGGGTGTATTGTCCTCCACTCATAGTCTCTGAGTCATTCCGAATGAAACGAAGTGAAATGAGGAATCTCCCAAAATTCCGGAGCATATCCATTCACTTTCCTCGAATACACTCATAATTCTGCCCTACGGGCGCATAAAACCAGAAGTTTCAAATACCACAGGCTTGCGCCTGCAGTTAATCATATTTTGTCCTCCGGACAATAAGCTCTTGAATATTAGGTTATATTGAAATCAATCTGCGAATATCAGCGAACTTATTTGCTTGCATCTGAAGAAATTATCAGTAAGAAATCCGCGAGAAAACAAGTCTATTGTAATGGATAGTTTAACTCTTGTTTGGTTAGACAAAGATAATTTGTTCAAAAATATTCCTAAGTCAACAGACAAAGATTATTACGTTAAAAAGCCTACACAGAAGGAATTTTTCAAAAAAGACTAAAATGATATTCAAAACATTTGGAAATAGTGAAAACAAAGCAATCGTCTTATTGCATGGCGGTGGATTATCGTGGTGGTCGTATCAAAAAATAATAGAAAAATTACAGGATTTTTATTACGTGATTGCGGTCGTGATTGATGGGCATGGAGAAAATTCAGATAAAACATTTATAAGCATAGAAAATTCTGCGGAACAATTAATTGATTTTATAGACAAGGAATTAGGCAAGCAAGTATTTGCACTCATCGGATTGTCGCTTGGCTCTCAAATCATTGCAGAAACCATTGCTCGTAGAAAAACTATAACACAATATGCAATCCTTGAAAGCGCATTGGTTTGTCCCATGAAGTTTGTAGAAAAGAGTTCTTCCTTGATGATTAATTCAACTTATTGGTTGACAAAACAAAGATGGTTTGCTGATATGCAGGCAAAGGCACTTTTTATACCGAAAAGTGAATTGAATTTGTACTTTGAAGATAGCATCAAAATGTCCAAACAATCACTAATTAACATATTGAAAAGCAATGCAAGTTACGATTTAAAAGACAGTATTTCGGAAACAGAAGCAAAGGTGTTGATTATTGTTGGCGAAAAAGAAATTGGAAAAATGCAACAATCAGCACAAAAATTAAATACAAAAATACCTGATAGTCAATTGTACATTACAAAAAACATGAATCACGGAGAATTCAGTTTATCATACCCGGAAAAGTATTTAGAAGTGATAAATTCATTTTTAAATGGCTGTAAACACTAAACACTAAACCATTCACCATTTGCTCACCCTTCAGGAGATTCCTCCCTCGCCTGCGGCGATGTCGGAATGACGGGGGTGTAAATAGTAAATCATAATGGCTCACAAATCGAGGTTGATCTGCGAAACAGTTGCCTTCGAGAGCCTCAGGCAACGGGGTGGCTGAGGCTCTCGAAGCCACGTCATTTGTAGCATCACCACAGGCTTGCGACTGCGGTTGATAAATAATAAGCTAATAAGGTTTCAGATTTGAGGGGCATATATTTCTACTAAGCTTGTTTAGTTTAGAGATAAAGTGTAAATAAGGTCTCCTTCGTGCAACTCTGTGCTTCCTCTGTGTAACTCCGTGAAACTTGACCCGCAACCCGGAACCCGAAACCCGGAACACTATTCACTATTCACTATTCGTTATTCGTTATTAGTTCTTCATCCTCCCCAATCATCAATAATTTATAATTAACAATTCACAATTAACCATTAACAATTAAACCCCTATCTTTGCACTCCATTTTATCCGGATTGCAATTATGCCTTTTAAACTGACATCTTCCTATAAACCTACCGGCGACCAGCCTGAAGCCATCAAGCAATTGGTGGAGGGCTTGGAGGCGGGTGTAGCGGCGCAGACTTTATTGGGAGTAACCGGCTCGGGTAAGACTTTCACCATTGCTAATGTGGTGGAGCAAGTGAATCGCCCGACCTTGGTGTTGAGTCACAACAAAACCTTAGCAGCGCAGTTGTATAGCGAGTTTAAGGAGTTTTTTCCTGACAATGCAGTGGAGTATTTTGTGTCTTATTACGACTACTATCAGCCGGAAGCTTATCTGCCTATTACAGACACCTATATTGAAAAAGATTTATCCATCAACGAAGAAATTGAGAAGTTGCGTTTATCAACTTCATCGGCTTTGTTATCAGGACGTAGGGATGTAA
>JAAYNE010000124.1 GCA_012521015.1 Clostridiaceae bacterium
ATTTTAATTTTACAACATCTGGGATGCTTCGGCATCCCGTTTGTTTTTTTATCTTTCAAAATCTTTCAAAAACAAACATAAAAAAGAGACTGTCCAAAATCTTTTCATTTTGAGACAGCCCCTTTTATTGTGATATAAGCTGATACTTTAGCTGATACTTTAAGTGTCTGCTTTAATTCTTATGATATTTTTCTTTTACTGCTTATATACTTCTTCTTTTACTCACTCTTTCATTCGCTGATCAAAGCAATTGCTTCGATTTCGACTTTGGCACCTTTGGGAATAGCTGCTACTTCAACAGCCGATCTGCATGGTGCCTCTCCTGTGAAAAAAGATGCATAGACTTCATTCATAGCTGCAAAATCATTAATATCCTGTAAGAAAACAGTCAATTTAATTGCTTGATCCAGACTGCTTCCTGCATCTTCTAAAATTGCAGATACATTTTTCAAAGATTGGGCTGTTTGTTCCTCTATTGTTGCAGGCATCTCACCTGTTTTCGGGTTAATCGGCAATTGGCCGGATGTAAAAACAAATTTGCCAATTTTCATGCCTTGTGAATATGCTCCCACAGCCACCGGAGCTTTTTCTGTTGCAATAATTTTTCTTTTCATAATTTTAATTATCCTTCTCTTAATTAGTAATATATCAAATCTTAAATCAATTCTTTTCGAATGGTATGGATATTCCATAATAGTCCGGCTATTGGATAAAGTAATTATGAATTCCTTTAACTACCGCATTTGCCAGGATATTCTGGTATACAGAAGTAGTAAGTTTTTGCAATTCAGCAGGATTTGACATAAAACCAAGTTCCAACAATACTGCAGGCATCTTTGTTTCACGTAATACTACAAATGTATTTCTTTGAACACCTTGATCAAACGCACCAGTATCTTTTATTAATACCCTTTGGAGCTCTTCAGCCAGTTTTCTGCTTTCTTCTACTCTAACCGGATCATTATGCATTTCCTTATTAATTACAGGTTGAAATTCTTTATAATATTTATAATAAAATGTCATTATTCCGTTTGAATAAGGATTCGTAGTGGCATTGTTATGTACACTTACAAATATATCGGGATTCTTCCTATTAGCATCTGCAGCACGATCATAAATATCTTTATATTCATCAGAAGTGCGCGATACAATTACTCGATAATTTAATTTTTCCAGACCTACTTTGGCTAAATTAGAAATTTTCAGGTTAAGAGTTTCTTCTCTAATTCCATTGTAATACGCACCGCTATCTTTGCCACCATGTCCGGGATCGAGATAAACAATTTTAGACGAAGGAACGGTATTGGTAAATTTTGTTGCTATATAGGCTGTCTTACCATCATAGGTTATTCTGATCCATGCTCCCTCGCGGTAGCCTGTTATCTTGGTCCCTCTCGTTAATTTGCCAAGTAAAACTGTTGAATCTTTTGCCGGACGTACAGCTAATGTTCTGCTTTGGACACAAAACATTTCAGGTATTGACGGAAATACAGCATCTGTAAATTTAGCAGCTATATAGGCTGTCTGACCGTTATAGGTTGTTCTGATCCATGCCCCTTCGCGGTAGCCTGTTATCTTGGTCCCTCTGGTTAATTTGCCAAGTAAAACTGTTGAATCTTTTGCCGGACGTACGGCTAATGTTCTGCTTTGGACATAGAATTCAGTTATTGACGGGGATGTAGTACCCGTAAATTTTGCCGCTATGTAGGCTGTCTGACCGTTATAGGTTATTCTGATCCATGCCCCCTCACGCTTTCCGTAAACTTGATTTCCTTTTACTAATATACCAAGTAATTCTGTTGAATTTTTTGCCGGACGTACGGCTAATGTTCTGCTTTGGACATAAAATACTTCAGAATTAATTGAATGAGTAGTTTTAGTATAGTCAGTATACATAATACTGAGATCTAAGTTATACGGATAACCTGCCAGACGAGCTTCATTGGTAAACTGCCACAAACCATATTCTCCACTGTATGCAGGATAGTCCGTTTTATAATTGGCAACCCATACCGGATATTCATTCAAACGATTCATTTCAATTTTGTTGTTTAACCACCAGGCACTACCATATATTCCCGGATAAATGCCTTGAGCTTCAAGTGTCTTAATAAATCCTAACGCAGCATCTGTTAAAAGGTTTGCGGGAATATCTTTTTGAAACTTTTCGTTTTCGGTATCCCAGAATATCGGCAGATTAAAAGTTTTGTCTTGAATATGTTTCAAAACTTCATTCGCTTCACCGATTCCTTCTTGTCGGTTTGCCGCGATTGAATACCAATATCCGCCTACCGGAACATTTCTCCTAGTAAATTCTTCGTAGAATCGCTCAAAATGTTTGTCTTTGAAATAGCCCTTACCGCTTACCCGATCAGTAGTTCCTATTCTTAAAATGACACCGGATATTTGTTTGGAAATTAAATCAAAATCCATTAATTCAGGGTCCTGCCATTCAGATATATCTAAAATCAAACCGAGACCGGCTTTCGTCGTGAGTCTTGTTGCGATAAAAGCTTCTTGCCCTTTATAGTCGATTCTGGTCCAGGCACCCTCCCGATAACCTTTAAGTAGTGATCCGCTCGGTAAAATACCCAATGAAGTTTTTGCATCTTTAAAAGGTCGGACCGGGACCTTGTTAATCGTATAGAATGTTTCCAGAATCAGGAGTGGTGTAGTGTCAGTAAATTTTGCCGCTATGTATGCCGTCTGACCATTATAAGTCGTTCTGATCCATACACCTTCACGATAGCCGCTAATCTTGGTTCCTTGCGTTAATAATCCGAGCAATTCCGTCGAATTCTTGGCAGGACGAACTGCTAAAGTAGCAGTTTGGACATAAAAATTTTCTTCAACTTGCGGTGCAGGTGGTATTGTATCTGTAAATTTAGCCGCTATATAAGCTGTCTCATCATTATAGGTAATTCTAATCCATACACCCTCACGGAAACCGCTAATCTTAGTTCCTTGTGTTAATAATCCGAGTAATTCAGCCGAATTTTTAGCCGGACGAACCGCCAATGTTCTTGTTTGAACATATAAAACTTCTTCTGCTGTTCCGGTTTTTGAGACTGTTGGTATTTCAGAATCTTCCTCAATTTGTTCCGATTCTGTCTGTTCCGCGCTGTCGTTTTGGGTTATCGACCGCTTTTCATTAACTTCAGATGTTACAGTCGTTTCTTCTAAAACATTTTCCTCAACCGTTTCAGCAACTTTTTCTAAAACACCTTCCGCAACTGTTTCAGTAACCGGTTCTAAAACTTCTTCCGCAGCTGTTGCTGAAGTTTGTTCCGGAACATTCTCCGCTTCAGTCGGATTGAGTTCATTATTGTCAGTTAAAGTTTTATCTGACTTATTCTTTTCTTCCGGACTGATTATTTCAGGGCTTTCCGCTTTATATCCGGTAGTCTCATTTTCTTTGTCTCCTAACTCTTCCGAAACATTCCCTGAAATTTCCGTTGCCGGCGCAAGTAAAGCATTTTCTTCGCCGAGAATTTCCGTGGAAGATGTTTCAGAATCTTCTAATATCTTTTCCGAGAATTCATCTGGCACATCCTCTGAATTTGTTATCTCATTCGTTTCGGCTTTAACAATCGCCGGTTGCGAAAAGAAAACATATACCATACATAATGCCAATATATTTAGAAGCAAATAATAATATTTTCTTTTTACTTGGTTATTCATATCATAGTCTCCACAATAAACATTATTTTTATTTTCACCGTTCAGGTAAACTTTAATCCTTATAAATATTTAATTCTAACTTATATAATACTCACTTATAAACCGGACGTGCAAAACCTCTAATTACACTTTCGCCTATTGCATATTGGTTTCTTTCGACATAACCTATACCCCATTCTTCCGGAAACATATTGGCGTCTATGGAATAAAAATATCCGTCATGAACACTTTCGACAATTGAAACATGACCGGGAATTTCATAATTCGGCTGACTGGTTGCATCCCAATTAAAGAACGCCAAGTCTCCCGAGCGAGGCGTTATTGTACCATCTTCAATCCATTGACCCTTATTCATGAAAAATTGCATATGATAAGGAACATAAGACTCACTACCGATAATATCCGTTGTATTGGTTTGTATTCCAATAAAACTTACAAAAACATCACACCAATGATCCCTATAACCAACTTTCATACCACGCGGCAGATTAGGTTGATTATTATATGTATCGATAATATATTTATGCCCCATATTACGTTCATTAGTGCCGATCCATTTACGTGCCTCTTCCAGTACCATATCAAGCTTTTGGACACCGGTTCTAGGATCGACTACTTCATATGAAGTAAACTTCGTAGCTATGTAGGCGGTTTTGCCCTTATAGATAAATCTAATCCATGCACCTTCACGATAACCCTCAAGCTTAGCTCCTTTCGAAAATAATCCGAGCAATTTCGTTGAGTTTCTAGCAGGACGAATTGCTAATGACCGGGATTTGACGTAAAAAGTTGTCAGAGGCGGGGCTTTTACATCGGTAAATTTTGTTGCCACATAGGCTGTCTTGCCGTTATAGGTAATCCTGATCCATGCGCCTTCACAATAACCTGAAATCTTCGCTCCTTTAGATAATATACCCAAGGAAACTTTTGAATTTTTGGCCGGACGTACTGCTAAAGTTGTAGTTTGAACATAAAAGGTTTCCAAGATCGCCGGGAGTGTGACATCGGTAAACTTGGTAGCCACATAGGCTGTGTTACCATTATAAGTAATCCTGATCCATGCTCCCTCGCGATAACCGTTAACCTGTGTGCCTCTCCTCAATGAGCCGACTGAAACCGTCGAGTTCTTTGCCGGACGCACCGCTAAGGACCTTGTCTGAACATATAGAGTTTCTATAGGTGGTGGTGTGACATCGGTAAACTTGGCAGCCACATAAGCTGTTTTATTATTGTAAGTAATTCTGAGCCATACCCCCTCACGATAACCGTTAACTTGGGTTCCTTTCGTTAATAAACCCAGTAAAGCTGTTGAATTCTTGGCCGGACGTACTGCCAAGGTCGCAGTTTGGACATATAAAGTTTCCAAAACAGGCTCGGGCTCAGGCTCAGGTTGGGGTTTGGTCTCCGGTTCGGAATCAGGTTTAGTTTCATTTGAAGTTTCTCCGGCCACTTGTTCTTGACTAACCGGATTCGGCACCGTCTGTGTTCTTGAGAAATTATTGATAATATCTGCCTGAGAATCTTCTTGCGAAGGCTCTTCTTTCATGGCAACTGTAGGTTCAGAATCCGGATTATCTGCTGAGCTTGCAACATCTGCTGAATTTTCAAGATCTTTTTCGACATTTTTTGCATCTTCAAATGCAAAACTTTCCGCCATCCTTTGCAGACTGATCTCCTGATCACTTAACGTAATATCTGTTCGCTCAAGATCATCTTGCTCAATTGTTGGCGAAATTGCATCCGGAACAACCAATTCGGTTTCCGGCGCAGATTCTGCGGAAGTTGTTGCAGAAACATCGGTTTCTGTCGGTACAGATAAATTATCTGAACTATCTTCAATGACTTCGGCTGAAACCGATGTATTCATGGAAAACAGACTTAAGATAATACCTATTGCCAATATTCCGCTACATAAAAATCTGGAAACTATCTTTTTTTGTTCCTTCACAATTACTCCTCTCGAACTCTTGACTATACATCTAAGCAGATATAATTAAAATATCACCATATCCGTCAATAAATCAATTATAATTCAAACAGCTGATTCTTCACGTGCTTTATCAAATTCAGCCCATAAAAAATCTGTAAAATCTAAATAAATATTTTTATCCATATTTGCACAGACAAGATTATACGCTTCACGTTTTTTGACCAAATCATCAAAACTGCAAATGTATCTTGCCGGAACTCCCGCATAGACTGCATTTCCCGGTAAGTCTTTAGTCACAACGGTATTTGCACCGATAACAACATTTGCTCCGATTCTGACATCATACATGATGGTTGAATTCGCACCGACAAAAACATTGTCCATAATTTCAATACAACCTTTTTTTTCATAAAAAGTCTGTTCGTTATATTTAAAATTCAATAAATTATGAACCACGTCATGAGTTAAAAAAGTAACATTTGAAGCTATTCGCACATTGTTATGAAATCGAATTTGTTCCGAATGTAAAGGAAGTTTACGAATTTGCAACATGCAATTTTCACCCATAGCGTTGAATAATTTATGTTTTTTGACATAGGCTGCTCTTTTTCTGCCCGATAAGGTTAAAGTCAGACACAGTGAATGCCAAATTCTTTTAAAATCCATATCCGGTTTTTGTCCTCTCTTATGCTACGTTAATTACAATTTAATTGAAATTGAAACTCTTTTTTTGAACTGACAGAATTTAATTTCAGTCTGAGTTGTAATCAGTGTCTGTTTGATGCTGAAATACGATTATAGCAATCAAAATTCAATAATGCTATTATAAATGGATTAATTTACAATTTCATAATAAGGTCATTCATAGAGGAGAAAAAAGTGAACAATAGCTACCAAATTAAATTAACTACAGACGAAAAATTAGCAAAACTGAGAGAATTAATGAAGAGAAACAACCTCACTGCGTATTATATTAACACTGCAGATCCGCACCAAAGTGAATATATTGCCGATCATTATAAAACACGCAGCTGGTTAACCGGATTTACCGGTTCTGCCGGATATGCGGTTGTTACCCAAAAAGATGCTCTGCTCTGGGTAGACGGACGTTACTTCATTCAAGCCGAACAACAAATTTCAGGTAGTGAATTCAAAATGATGAAAATGGCAACCACAGGTTTTCCAACTTTAGAAGAATGGTTGCTCGATAATCTTGACGACGGTGATGGTTTGGGAATGAACGGCGATCTGATTTCTGAAGATTTTTATAGAAAGTTAAAAAATGCTTTAGCCGATAAAAACATTCGTCTGCAAACAAATTATCATTTAATTGAGGATCTGTGGGCCGATCGTCCGCCTCTGCCCGATGCGCCGATTTATATTCATGAACTCAAATATACCGGTAAATCCTCTGCACAAAAAATTCAAGAAGTTCGAAAAAAAATGCTGGAAGATAATGTGGAAGCAGCACTTTATGCCAGCTTAAACGACATCGCATGGCTTTTTAATTTCAGAGGCAATGATATTAAAAACACTCCGGTCAGTATGGCTTTTGCCTTAATTACGAGTGGCAAGGCATTTCTCTACATTGATCAAAACAAAGTAAATGTAAAAACTCGTAAGTTTTTAGAAGAGAATGGTATAACGCTTCAAGAATATCACCTTATTTATGAAGACTTGCCTAATTTAGAATTATCTTCAATTGTACTTAATCGGGCAAATATCAATCATACTTTATTTGCTCAAATACCTGCTTCAATAAAGATAAAAAACAAACTTGATTATCCTTATTTGATGAAAGCTGCTCTTAATGAAGTTGAATTGGAAAATCAAAGAAACAGCTATCTCAGAGATAGTGTTGCTTTAACTAAATTTATTTATTTTATCAAGCTAAATGTTCAATCCGAAGAACTTAATGAATTAAACGCTGCCGTAAAATTACATAATTTGCGTGCTGAACAAGATTTGTTCATCGACGAAAGTTTCTCGACAATTGTTGCATACGGACCGAATGCGGCAATGATGCATTATTCGGCAACTGAAAACAGTTACAGCCAAATTGAACCGAAAGGTTTTCTGCTGGTCGATTCAGGCGGACATTATTTTGACGGTACTACCGATATTACTCGTACAATTTCTTGCGGACCGCTGACCGATCAAGAAATCAAAGATTATACTCTAACCTTAAAAGCCCACATTAATCTTGCTCGAGCAAAATTTCTTTATGGAGTCACCGGTTATTATTTGGATGTCTTAGCCCGTCAACCGTTATGGCAAAATTATATGGACTATAAATCGGGAACCGGTCATGCTGTCGGTTATTTGTTAGGCGTACATGAAGGTCCTCAACGTTTCAATATGAGTTACGTTAATATTCCTTTAAAACACGGGATGGTCATTACAAACGAGCCCGGTGTTTATAAAGAAAATCAATATGGTATCCGCATTGAAAATGATTATGTTGTGCTGAAAGACAAACAAGTTGATACCGATCTATTTTTGAAATTGGATTGCCTGTCCTTCGTCCCCTTAGATAAAGCTGCAATTGATGTAAATTTATTGGAAAATTATGAACTGGAATGGCTGAACAATTATCAAGCAACAGTCTATCGAAAAATATCGCCTTATCTCAATAGCGCTGAACAGGAATGGCTCAAAACAGAAACAGCAAGCTTATAAAACTTAGAATTTGAAATCCGGCTAATTTAAGTATTTATTGATGTAGCCATACATATAGGTGTTCTCTATATAATTTTTTAAGCTGAAATCTGCGGGCAATAGTTTGGCTTGCTCAGCTAAATCTTGATAGGTTACAGATTCAAATTTTTTATCTTTTAAGAGGGCTAAGATTTCTTTAATTTGATCTAAACTAAAATTATTTGTGTTTACATTCAGGATAATTAAAGAATCATTGTTTTTGGCTTTTTCGATATAGTCTAACAATTCCGTCTTTTCATCAGCATTTTCCCAATACAATTGGCGAGCTTGCATGTTCATCGAACTCGGATAAGTTATCATCTTGATGGGTTGAGATTTTGCACCGGTTTTATTCACCTGAACAAAAGAATAATGGTGCATAGTTCGATATTCAATTGTCGAATTATAAGATCCGTATGGCGGTGCATAAGCAATCGGTTCTGTCAATCCATGTTCCATAAAAAATTCTTTTGTCCTGATGCGATTATCGTCTTGGATGGTGGATGGACGAATATAGGTATTTTGATAGAAAAATTCTCCGTCTTCAAAAATAGCCCCGGATTCTTTCATTTTGGTAAAGTCATTGATTGTTAGTGTGTTCTCATCTACATCACCTATTCCGGATGAATTGGTAAAAGTAACTGCTTGAAAACCAGAATCCTTGATCGTCTGATAGATTTTGAAAGTATCGGAATTTGTATTGGTCGTAGAGAGAATTACCGTCGGTTTGGTTATTTTAATCGTTTGAAATTTTTGATTTTGATAATCTTTAATTAAGAGGATTGACCCGGATACAATGGATAATATAAGAATGCCTAGCGTTGCCAATGCAAGTTTTTTATTAGAAAGTTTATTCGGTAATTCGGAATCGACAATCAATAAACCGATTAACAACCAAAAATATGCACTGATCAAATAACTGTCGGAGAGAAACAATTTGGCGCAAAGAGATAGCACGATAATATACAGTAGTCTCGTTGTCTTTTCAGGTGATCTGATAATCTTTTTGATAACGGAATAAAGCAGGTAACCGAAAAATGCTAAACCAAAAATACCAAAATGATTCATTAATTCTAAAACTATATTATGGCTGTAGCCCCAATACCATCTTTTCCCTACTTCTAATCTGTCACCGTAAATGCCTTTGCCAAAAATGGGCGATTCTAAATAACTGTTAAAAGCTGTTTGCCAAATTTTAATACGTCCGTTACTGTCTAAAAATTCGCCTCCGATAACTGAATCGACCGTCCTTGAAGATAGTGTGTCTTCTGACTCCGCAAGATCGTCAGATCCTTCCATCAGAGCAAGCTCCGATTCAGCAGGTGCCCATTTCTCTTTTAAGTTGTCTAATGCTCGATCAAGTTTCGGAATCAATAACATCAACAAAAATGATATGGTAATAACTAAAATAACATTCAGAAGATATCTTAATTTTTCTTTAATTGTTGTTCGATTGATTTTTGGGGAGTCTCCAGCATAGACGAGTATCATTAATAAAGCAAAGGTCATGAAAATCAATAATGATCCTCTGGAACCGAAAAAAGTCGAACATGCCAAAGCAAGCGATCCCATCGTTAATAAGATCAATGATTTTTTAATGAATGCCATGATTATCAATACAATGCAAACAAAAATCATCTCATAGCCATATGACATATTATAAATCATGTTTCTTGCCGGCAGGCTATAATAAGCATCCCAATTTCCCGATAATAAGTACAACACTGCTTGATAAAGCAGGTAGACAAAATTTAATAATGAAGCATAATATATATTTCGCAAGATTTTGTTGAAATCTTTGACCAAGATAACAATTAATAAGGCAAATATGGTTTTTCGTACATCTATCAGCTGAACGGGTAAATTCATTTGTGAACCAAAGATCCAAAATTTAAGATCCGGGATTCTCAGAATCGATAAGAAGGATAAAGTTATTACTAAAAAAAATAAAGCAAAGAAAATCAAAAAATCTAAGCGTTTATTTTGTTTATATTTGTATACAACAGCGACTACATACATCAGACCGAGAATACCCATGATGAAAACCGGACCGATCTTTCCCAGTGAAGAGACCATCAGATATGTAATAAATCTTTGAGCAAAAAAGAGAATCATTGCAAAATCTGCAATATCAAATCCTTTTGAACTATAATTAATTTTCACTTGACCGAATAACGTGTTTTTGAAATTAGATAATGTATTCTTAACTTTATCCATCTTATAAATTCCTTAATGTTTCATAAAATACCACAATAGGTTATTATACATTTTTTACTTTCAATAATGAAAGCAGGTAGAGTAACCACAAAACAAATTTTGAGAATGCTGCTCCGTATGCAAATCCGATCACTCCGAAGAATTTTGAACCGAGAAACGCAAAAAGAATAAAACATGTCAAATGGATCAAATTAAAATATTTTATTCTATTTAATTCCAAGTATCGTAAATAAACCATTTTTAATAAACTCGAAGCAATTGAGAATACGCCATTGATTGCTAAAGGAATCAAAATTGTAAGCACTATATGTAAATATTTCTTGTATAAAATTCGGGTCATCAAGTAAATAGCCGGAATATTTAAGATAAATACCAGAACAACAATCATTAAGTTTACTTTAATATGATTTTTGATTACGGTCTTTGCATCAGACACACTATCTTTCGATAACCAAGCTAAAATAACTCCGTTAATCGGATTTATTATAATAAATAACAAATTTGAAACTACCGATCCTGCATAGTAAGCATTCATCATCACATTCCCCAAAAGCGGTAAAATCAGTATTTTATCCGCATAATTAGGAATATTGGTTAATAAGGTCGAGCTGAAAAGTTCTAAAAACTCTTTTAATACTTTACGAAAATCGTCACTTTTATCCGGTTTGGTTATAAAAAAAGCACCGGCAGCATACCGATAGAATAATGAAGATAATATTTCAGCTAAGAAAATCGGGAGCCAAAAAATTAGAAAAGCATAATTCAGGAATATGATCGATAAAAGGACTCCTACCAAGTATAAAAAATTACCTGCAATGATTGCTTTAAAATTCATCTGTAATCGTAAATAACCGACAATAAAAAGCCTGAAGTTCGTTAAAATAACTGTTAAAGATAAAAATAGCGCAGAAATAATGGAAAATTTTAAAATAATTAAAGTTATGAACATAAATCCGCCCAAAAAAATTGAAGTTATATTCAAAATATATCTGATATCGGGCAAAGTCCGTTCGCCCATTTCCCGCCCGGTTAAAACTTGATGTAAAATCCCCAGTTCATTGCCCAAAGAAACTGTTAAAATATTGGCTATCATCACATAAAGTATAAATTGAGCATTCCTTTCAGCATCGAGCTTCCAGGCTAAAAACGGCATCATGATCGCTTGAAATGCAATCATATAAATGCCGAAAGCCAGCGTGTTTTTTATAATATCTTTTAAAAATTGTTTTCTGTTTTGCATATATTTATCTTAATCAAAATTAATAAATCTTCAATTTATCTATTAATTCCAAGATATATTCCATGTCCTTTTTAGAATAGCGTTGATCAATCGGAATACACAAACAGTTCTTTCTGATTTTCGCCAATTCATCTGAAACAGGTGTTATTTCCACATTTTGCGGTATCGGCCAGACTACGGGACAATATACATTATTTGTTGCCAAATATTCCTGAAAATCTTGACGTGTCATGTTTTTGACATTGAGCGGAAAATATAAAGGTATTACTCCTGTCGCTAATTCAAAATATGGTGTTCCGATTTTATCCCAATTCGCATAATTATAAAGAGTCTGATAGTTAACTCTTCTTTGTAGCTGCCATTCTTTTAATGTTGACTTTGCAGTAAAAAGTTCAAGCATTTTTCGCGAAAAATTTGTCATGCTATGTAGTGTATATTGGTTATCAAAAAAAGTCTGTTTGAGATTTGCAAATCCTTGCAACATTTCAGACTTTTCACCTTTTTGATAACTCAAGTATTTTTCTTTTAAATCATAGACTTGCAGCGTATCTTTTGTCAGGTCTTCTTGTTCCGGTTCAATTGACAATAAGCAGAATTTTCCGTTGATTTTTTCTGCAATGGCACCATCTGGTAAGGCAGCCCATTTCCGCAAGCTGACAATCTTATAATCCGCAAACGGATACTCAAAACCTGATGCCCAACTTTGAGTCGCATCATAAATTACAATCGTTGATTGTTTATCCAGCAACTGGTCTTGAATAATTGTATCAAAGCCGAAATAAGGATGAAACAATAAAACATCAGGAGTTTTGTTTTTGATTAAGTTGTTTAAGGTCGAAGTTCTGACTTGAAATTTCTGATCAACCGAATAGAAAGATAAATGATATCCTTTTTCTAAAAAACCTCCCAAGACACTTTGACAGGTATATGCCGGAACCAGAGCAGTCTTGTTTGTATTTACTGTTTTCGTTATATCGGTCAAACAGGCACAAATTGCCTGCCTGCCTGAACTCAGAAATTTCAGATTTTCAGAGTCCTGAATGTTAATCGGTTCGGACGAATTTTCTATTTCTAATATTTTTTTGTTTAGGAGATGAAAACTGCTTCCTATCTCATATGTTTGATTCCACATATATTTTTAACAATAAAAAATTGTCACCTCATGCCTCTTACTTCATATTATAAAACTTGACTATATCATTTATGTTAAATGTATCTAAAATCATGTCATTACCTTGAGTATCAATTATTTTGATGTTCCGATAAATTTCTTTCAAGATTGCCATACCCGCACTTAAAGTCTCCGATGTAAAGAAAATTCTGGCAACGATTTGACCCAGTGTTCCGATCATATGCTCTTTAATTGATTCGCCGGCTATCATTTTGAATGCACAATCAATCACTCCGGGAATTTGCATAATTTTATCATATCCGTCAATTCGTTCAATCGTGCCTTCTTTACCCAACATCGTTACATTGAAACCGAAAATATCGTTCTGCATTAATCTTTCTATATCAAACTTTGCATCGTCAGGTAACATCTTGCCCGTCAGACTGTGGTGGATCATCATCTTCAAGGGGTTAAAGTCATACATTTTTTCTTGCAATTTATATTCCAAGCTGCCGGTTAGACGATAACCCAAATCATATACTTTTACAACACCTTCATGGAGCATACATTGGGCAAAGAGCATTCCGTCTTTAACGCCTAAATTCTTGAACATTTCTAGCATCGGCTGAGCGGTATATTTACGAAAAACAGCATCATAACTTGAAGGAAAACTGTAAAATACGGGAAGACCGATTTTTTCGCCTTGCGGTTTTGACAAAAATCTATTTGCCGTACCGCTCAGATAAAACTGATTGTCGATAAACAAGAAAAAAGCTGTCATCTCGTTTCTTTCTGCAATATAAGGCTCAATTAAATATCGGACATCCTCATTACTGATGACATTCTTGTATTCAGTATAATCGTATATAATTTCCAAGCCTTTACCGCCCGATCCTTCAATCGGTTTTAGCATTAAAGGATAATCTTTGAAATCTTGATCAATTTGATCAGCACTATACGGTTCAAGTGTCGGCACACCAAATTCTTTGAACAATTTTTTATACTTCTGTTTATTGGTTAAAACACTAAATTGTTCTTGCGTGCCGTAGCAAGGCAAATCACACAAGTCGCACAGTTTGGCATATGGTTCAAGATAAGAATCCGTATAGCCGGTCATTACTCCGTCATAATTATTATCGATAATTAATCTTTGCAACGCCGGATAATCGGTAATACTGACATCAAAATATTCGTCTGCCATAAGTTTGACCGGTGATATGTCCGTATTATACCAATCAGTTACTCCGATTTTAATTCCCATTGCCTGAGCGGCATCCAAAATTTCTTTCATATTTCTGGAACCGCCTAAAAGCAATATTTTTTTACCTTTGAAAATATCCTGCATTATTATTCCTCGGTCTTGTCTACATATTCAGGTCTTTGGATCTGCCTGATCTCATCAAGATCTCCTACTCTGCCTGTTCCGGCTATAACTACATCTTTCTGTTTCAAAACTTTGGCAACCGTTTTAAATATAATTTTCAGATCATTGATAAAAGTTACATTTTCGACATATTCAATATCATATGCTAAACGCTGATCCCAGTCCAAATCATTGCGTCCTCTAATCTGTGCCAGACCGGTCAGACCTGGTCTTACATTATGGCGCTTTGCTTCTTGTTCAGTATAAAAAGGCAAATATTTGACTGATAGCGGTCTGGGGCCAACAAATGACATATCTCCTTTGAGAATGCACCAAAATTCAGGCAGCTCATCCAAAGAAGATTTACGCAAAAATAGACCGAACTTAGTCAAACGATCTTTGTCAGGCAATAAGTTGCCGGCAGCATCTTTCTTATTATTCATACTTCTAAATTTAACTAAACGAAAGATTTTTTCATTTTTACCGGGTCGGACTTGGCGAAAAAATACCGGCGAACCTAAATTCACTAAAACTAAAATACTTAAAATCAAGAGCAACGGTAATAAAATCAAAATCATAAGAAGCGAGCAGACAAAATCTAAAATCCTCTTGACAACTTTTTCGTAAATCATCTTTCTATCCTTTGCGCTAAAGCCTGAAAATCATATTCTTCCTTTAAGATCAATTGCAGATCATATTCAGCTTGCCAACCGGCTACTTTTTCAAACAAAGAACAATCCAAAGAACTGTTAGTACCGTTGGCTTCCGAGTAATTTCGAATAATTTCCAATGGTTTGTTATTCTTTTTCATAATCGATTCAATTTCGATCGCAATATCCTCTACGGTATAAGATTCATGGGTGCCGACATTGTAATTTTTATTCCAATCATTATCTTCGAGTCGGATTGCTTTGAGTATAGCTTGCGCCATATCTTGCACGTGAGTAAAAGAAAAAATCTGCCCATTTAGATTAATGGAAATTTTTCCGGTCTCTATGGCATCTTTAATCAAGCGAGATGTTATTCTTTGGGGAAAATTCGGACCGACCAAGCTACCTATTCGCAGATTAAGATATTTCATATGATTAGCAATACAAAAATCGGCAATCCAGTTTTCCAGGTAATATTTGCCCATATCATAAAGAGTTGAAACCTTCACGAAATCTGTTTCTTTTGCAGCTTGAGTTCTTTGCACATCATAAACACTTTGCGAAGATATATGGATGATTTTATAAATATGATTTGCTTGAGCCTGATTCAGAATATCAAAAGTGAATTCACAATTACTTTTGATAATGGGAAAATCCCTGCTACGAACATAGGCTAAATGTAACAAAGTATAATCAGCAAGATTCATCTTTTTAGCTAAAAAATCTTGATTGCTGATGATTTGTAAATCCGGTCGATTTTGGTAATAGGACAATTTTGACGGGTCAGAGGATAAAGCAATTATGTCATGTTTTACTCTTATGTCAGAAAACAATTGATCAAGGATATTTTGGCCCAAAAATCCTCCGGCACCGGAAATAACTATTTTCATAAGTCAACCTCTATATTGCGGGAAATAATTGAAATTCTCTTTTTTGCTTTTGTTAACCATTGCATCATATACTTCCCGGTTATATATCTTTTTACCGATATAGTAATCAAAAAAACCTTTTTGGGTAAACTTAGACTTGAACTGCAGCAAAGAATCTTGCGGATCGTTGGTAGTCCCTCCGCCATAATGGATGTAATCAATGTTATGTTCTTTGCCCCATTGACAAGTAAGATATTTCAGCAAATACGCCGGGGAAAATTCCAAGTATTCCGACAGGGTCCCGGAAAGATGTGCATGCAAAAAATTGTTATAAACAAAGTACAGACCGCTCGCAATACAAGTATCTTCAACAAACACATTAATATTTAACACATTATCTCTGAAAGATTTAAGCAACGCATCAAAATATTCAGGCGGAAAATAATAAAAGCCTTTTGCTTTATTGCGATCCATCGTATCGTGATAAATTCTTATGAATTGCTCAAGATTATCCGGTCTGTCAATAATTTCATAAGAAAAATCTTTTTGCAAAACTCTTCTGATACTTTTGCGGGCACTCCTGTTAAATTCTTCCATGAACGGATCTGTCGAACCTTTGACAACTGTTGCAACCGTTTTTCTCAGAAAGTGTGTATCAATAATTTCTTCGAAATCCAAATAATTTCTGATCAGCGGATGGAATCTGATAAATTCACAAATAATATTATTGTCCATACAATACTGAGAAAATTGATGCTCATATTCCGTAACAAGTTTTGTCTTATCACCTTTTAACTCCAAAATAAGCGGACCGCCATAACCGTATGGTGTAGAAAGATCAAAATATTTTTGTTCCGGATCCAGATCTGCCGGCAAATGTTTTTTCAGGAACATATTGCTGATAATCCCGTCAGCTGTTTCCAAATGAAAAATCTCCGCAGTACCTTCTTCAATTATTTCACACAGTTTGCCATAAACAGGTTCAAAATAGATGTCTTTATACAACAAGTTAAAATCGATTCCTTTCGTCCAATTATAATATCGATTGCTCAGATTCAGCATAGTTAATTCTTTTTTAGGCTGAGAATCGTTTTTACAACAAAATCTAAATCGTCAGTCGTCAGATTCGTACTGCAAGGAATGTTTAACACTTTATCCGCATAATATAAAGCCTTTTCAATCTGATATGCTTGATGTTCCAAATAAGGTTTTTGTTGATGGATTAATCCCCAAATTGGTCTGGTTTGGATACCATAGTCCATTAACTTCAGCATCAAAGCTTCTTTATTCATGCCGAATTCTTTTTCATCGATCATTAAGGAATAAAACCAATAATTCGGATTGGTACCCTCATTAAAATCTAAGATTTTCATACC
Organism: Clostridiaceae bacterium; assembly: GCA_012521015.1. Taxonomy (GTDB): domain Bacteria; phylum Bacillota; class Clostridia; order Saccharofermentanales; family DTU023; genus UBA5436. Next base: position 17,135 of record JAAYNE010000124.1, read on the forward strand.
GTGCTCATGAAATACTGTTTTATAACGAAAATAATTATTGCTTTTCGTTGTTAAGAATTGTTCAATTTTATCGATTTGGCTCACTCCGAAAGCAGCGGCTATATTGGTCATGCGATAATTATAGCCTACTTCATCATGGATAAATCGCCAAGGATCAGTTTTGGCCTGTGTCGCTAAAAATGAAATCCTATCCGCCATTTCTTCTGTCGGTGCAATTATCATTCCACCGCCACCGGTCGTTATAATCTTATTTGCATTAAAAGATAAAACTCCGAGATCACCGATTGTACCACAATGTTTTCCGGCATACTTACCTTCAGTATATTTCGAACCTAAAGCCTCAGAAGCATCCTCAAGCACAAACAAATTGTATTCTTCGGCTATTTTCATGATGGCTTCCATATCAACAGGATTACCGAAAACATGAACAACTACAATCCCTTTGATCTTGCGACCTGATTTTTTGTTCACAACTATACCATTTTCAAATGTACATTCTTCGGTCAAAAAAGTGTGTAATTTAAGCGAATCAATATTTAAATCATCAGCACAATCCATAAATACCGGATAAGCATGAGAATAGTAAACGGGATTAACCGCCGCAATAAAGGTCAAAGTCGGAACAATTACTTCATCACCGGGTTGAAGTCCTAAAGCCAATAATGATAAATGTAATCCTGCAGTTCCGCTTTGTACACCACGCGTAAAATCTGCATCGATAAAATCTTTAACCTTATCTTCAAATTCAGTAATAAATCTTCCGCCGGTAGAAACCCAGCCTGTCTCAATCGTCTCTCGGATATACGGCAGTATATCTAAGTCTAAATTCGGCACAGATAGCGGAATATTTCTTTTTTTCATGTTATAACTACTCTTTCCTGCTCCTATTTTTTCAACAAATTCATCAATTGAATTGTTCATGTAGGCTGCTACAAATTTGAAACTATCTTATCGCATTGAGCAATATATCCATCATTCATTTGCTATTATACAATATTATCCTTTTTCTTACTTATTTTTACAGCAAGTCATAATAAAACGGTTTTCTTGCTTTAAAATATGTACCTTGTGAAAAACCGATTCCTTTCAATGCTCGGATTGTTTCCGAAATCAGACAATGCAATTCTCCCCCGGCATGAGCATCCGTGGCAAAAGTAACCATACGACCACCCAACTCGTAATATCTGGCAAAAATTGCAAGATCCGTCATTCCCCCATCTTGTTCGCCTGACTTAATTTGACGATACCTGGTTCTGGTATTGACCTCTAAACTGATGCCTCTTGCAATAATCGCTTTGAACAGATGATCAAATAAAGCGGCATGATCCTGATAATACATCTTCGGATCCGGATAACCGCTATAACGGATAACATAATCAAAATGTCCCAATACATCAAAATCCAAACCGGATTCCACCATTTCAATCAATGCTTTGAGATATTCATCATAAGCTTTTTGTTTGCCTTGGCTATATAATACAGTGCCGTTAACAGCAAAGTCATCACAATACATCGTATGAATTGAACCGATAATCAAATCAAAAGGATAGTTCGGTATCACTTTCTTATAACCATCCGCTAAATAATCCTGATAGCCGAGTTCTATACCGAGCAGTAATTCCGTTCGGGAGTTTCGTTCTTTCAGTTTAGCTTTTTCTGCTTGACCGAAATCAACATATTGATCTAAAGCAAAAATCCATTCATCTTTTTGCGGAACAGCACCGACCGGTGTCTTTCCCGGATATGCTCTGCCATCGATAACATCTTTATCATAATGATCGGTAAGTGTGATTATCTTAAAATTCTTTTTTTCCGCTTCAGCAATCAACTCAGCAAAAGGTCTGGCACAGTCAAGCGAGAATTCCGCACTATGGCAATGAGTTTCAACCCTGGTCTGTAATTTCAGAAATCCTTGCGGGGTAAGAATTTCATCCAAAGGATAATCGTCAACTCCGACCGGTAATGAATCAACTTTTTGATCGGAAAAAGCAATACCTATTTTCGTGCATTTTACCGAAAGCCGAGGAAGATATCTGTCATAATAACCGGCACCATGACCGATGCGATAACCATGCAAATTATAGCCCAATAACGGTACTATTGCCAAATCAATCTCTTCCGGGTTTATCATCTTTGACGATTCAGGTTTCGGTGACAATACTCCGAATTTGTCTCGCTCTAAATCTGTATCGGCAAATATTTGCAATGCTTCCATTTTCGCTTTGCCGAAAGTTACCGGCAAAGCAACTCTTTTACCGTCCGCCAAAGCCTGCTCAATTAAAGTCTGATTATTGACTTCTTCCGGCATAGAGTTAAAAGTAAAAATCAAGTTCGCATTTTTATAATATGCCGAATCCAAGAGCTGTTCGATAATTTCAGAAGACTGTGAAATTCTCTCCTCTTCGGTCATGTGCTGCCTTTGTTCAAGTAATTTATGCCTTATTTCCCGCTTTTCAATTATATAGTTCGCCATAGGCTGTTTTACCTTTATTCATCCTCCAAAAAAGACTTTTTTAACCGTTAAAAAGATAATTAAAAAATCTTCTTTACAACTGAAATTTTGAAGATATGCCAAATTATATTTCATTTTTTCCGGCAATATTTCTTCCACATATGTTTTATCGATATCGGTTGAACCGTCAAGCAATTCCTGCTCATTACTGTATTCAATGCTGGCACGTGACGTAACACCGGCGGGCAAAAGCAAGGTTGCCAACATTTCGGCTGAGTAACCTTCAACATAACGCGGAACTTCGGGTCTGGTACCGACAAAAGTCATCTGTCCCAAGACGATATTGATTAATTGCGGAACTTCATCGATCCGGAAACGCCGAATAAATTTACCTGTTTTCGTAATGCGCGGATCGTCACTGACCGTTACTTCCGAACCCATTTTTGCAGCATTTTTCACCATCGTTCTGAATTTAATAATTCGAAATTTTTTACCGTATTGAGTCACTCTTTCCTGAAGATAAAAAGGTGCTCCATGCGAATCAATCACAATTACTATACTCAACACAAGAAAAAACGGACTGGCTAAAATCAGCAAAATAAAGGAAAAGAGAATGTCGAATAGTCTTTTAAATATCAGAGTTAATCTCTTCTTCTTTAACGCTTTATAATATGGTGCTATACATTCATGTTGTAATTCAATTGGTAATTTTTGCCACTTTTTAAGCATAAATCTTATTTCAGTAAATTTCTCACACAGGTAATAATATAATCGATCTGCTGATCGGTCAAGCTGCTATAAAGGGGGAGGGTCACCATACTTTTATAGTAGTTATAAGCATTTGGATATTCCTTAATATCAAAACCGCGTTCGATGTATGCGCTGAGCATCGGTAACGGTTTGTAATGTACATTACAGACTACGCCTTGCTCCGCCATTTTACTAATAAATTCATTACGTTGTTGCTCATCATAGTTATCAATTCGTAGAAAATATAAATGGCCGGAAGATTTCTGACCATGACTGAAATGATTCAAACCCTTTACCGGTAAATCCGCAAAAGCCTGATTATATTTTTTAATAATAGCATGCCGTTTGACAAGAATATCCGGATAACGTTCAAGCTGTGCTCGACCAAGTGCCGCCAAAATGTCCGGCATATTGCATTTATACCAAGGCTCAATTACATCGTATTCCCAAGAAGCTATTTGGGTTTTGGTGAAAGCATCCCTATCCTGACCATGTAGAGATAAGAGCATGAAGGTTTTATAAAGTTCCTTATTATCCATATCGGTTCTGTTACGCCAAGTAACAGCTCCTCCCTCGCCCGTTGTCAGATTCTTCACCGCATGAAAAGAAAAGCTGCTGAAATCGGCAATATTTCCGGATTTCAGATCATCGATTTCCGCTCCCAAAGAATGTGCCGTATCCGCCAAAATAATTATTCTTTGGAATATTGCTTGATACGTATTTTCCGAATTAGCTCTAAACAATGTTTTTTTATTCTCAATCGCTTGATAGATACGCTGATAATTGCAAAGTATGCCTCCTAAATCAACCGGAATTATTACTTTCGTCTTTTCGGTAATTGCAGCCTCCATCTGATCATAATCCATTTCCGGTGAGTCCGGTTGAGAATCGATAATCACCGGAGTTGCTCCGACATGATAGATAACACTGCAAGATGCTGTATAGGTATATGCAGGAACAATTACTTCATCTCCGGGTCCTATGCCTAACAAACGCAAAACCAATTCAGCACCGGCAGTTTGAGAATTGACACAGACTACATTTGGTACATCCATGTAGGCAGCCAAATCTTTTTCAAACTGTTTGGTTACCGGACCGGTCGTAATCCAACCGGATCGCAAAACATCACTGACAGCATTTATTTCTTTTTCTGTTATATCAGGTTTATTAAAAGGAATTTTCATATTAACTCCATTTTCTCGTAAAATTAATAATTTCAGTATACAACAAAAAAACTCTGATAGCGATTTGTTAATTTTTTTTAAGATATTTTATTATGTTTTTGTTTGTTATTTGAGTAATTTAAGAAAAGTCATCTAGAACATACTTACATACAAAAGCTCTTTGTTTATGTCTAATCAGCCTTATTGAGATATTTTTCAATATTGTTTTTCAAACGAACATGAAAGATCAATTTAGCGCGAAAATGATTTCAACAGAGCTTTGATGTTATTGATTTCAGATAAGACAAAAACAATTACAAATATAAGTAAGAATGCCAAGGAATATAAAGCATTATTGAATTGATAGACAATGAAACTTAGAACCATTAAAAGAAAACCGATGATGGTTTGCAAATTGCCGAACCTGATTTTAATAATGCTTCTTGTATAGAAAGCCATTAAAAATAATCCGGCAATGTAGCTGATGATAACGGAATAATTTGCACCTTGGATTCCGAAGTGTGGTACAAGTATTCCTAACAGGAAAAAGTTAATTACGGCTGAAACACCAAATGAAATCGTAACAGAAACGGTTTTCTTATCAGCAAAGAAAATCTGCGAATAAAAATTCATAAATGTACTCAAGGTTGTACCCAAAATGTGAAATGGAACATAAACATATCCTGCCTGAAAATCTTTTTTGATCAAAAACGGAAAAATCAAAGTTATAACAGGCAGCAAGGCAGCAACCCCTAACATCATATAATATAAATAAGTGTTAACAGCACTGGAATATGTATTATTTTTTTCAGATACATTATCCGTATCAGCATTTTTGAACGCCATTTCCTGCCAGGCTAAAATGATACAGGAAGCAATCAAAGCCAAAGCACCGGAAAATTTCCCGGCAACTGAATATAAACCGTTTGCATCATATCCCAGATATTCCGATATATATAATTTATTATAGCCATCTAAAAACCAGAAAATCAATGTGCTGATACTGAGCGGAATGCCAAATTTAAGATAATTTACGATCAGATCTTTTGAAATATCTTTCTTATTAAAGTTAAAAATTATCTTTAATTTAAGTTCAATAATTAGAATCTGTATCAAATAACCTACACAAACACTGATATACAGAGACTCTATCCGCATTTGGCAATAAACGATCAAAATAATATTCGTAATCAAAGTTGTTAGGCTGGCTGCAACACCGGAAATTACATATAAAATATTATTTCCAAAGCCTCTGGCAATATTCCCGTAAAGATAATGAATAATCGTAAACAAGCCATAAAAATAAATATAGATCATATACAGATTAGGTCTGAAATAATTAAATAGCCAAAGCCCTAGAGTATAGATCATTGCTGCAACAAAAAAGATAACAAGACCGTTGTTAATCGCCTTAAACTTATCTTGATCTTTTTCATAATCATACATAAAACGTAAAACCGAAGCCCAAATATTAAGGAATACCGTCATCGCTAAAAAGGTAATCAGGCTGGCAGTATTTTCATATAAACCTACTTCAGCTTTTAAGAGATGTGTCGTATATACCGGCAACAGAAGAAATGTCATCAATTTCATCAAGACATTGCCGGTGAAATAAATTAATGTTGATTTTAAAAAGCTTTTCTTTTTACCCACATTTATTACCTGATTACAAATTTGCTTTAATCTCTTCAACCAATTTTTCATTATTAGCTGAAACTTTTGCTCTGAAATCTAAAGCTTCTACATTTTTTTGATAAAAGTCATAATTGTCTAATAATTTCTTAATGGCACCACTATATTGATTATCGGCTACTCCGATCTTGTATTTGTTGACCATGTTTTTAAGCGGTGGATTTTCGGTTGTGATAACCGGTTTGTTTTCCGCAAGAAATTCATAGATTTTGCCTGAGGCACAATAGGTATTATTTAAATCAAGCATATGGTAATTAACCACTCCTACATCACAACGCTGAATGAAATCTTTTAATTCACCCTCATGCAAATTTTCTTTGATAATAAATACATTATTCAAACTCAGCTCAGAAATTAAATTTTCAACAGCTGCACAATCTTCTATACCATAACTGCCTACCAAATACAGATTCACCGAATCTTGAAACTGGCTTACAGCTCTGACCAAAACATCATTTGTTCTGGAAATTGAGCAACCGGAAGTAGAGATTAATTTAAATTTCGGTTGAGCAAGACTTTGCAGAATCTCCTCAGATATTCCGGCTTGCTCTAATCCTTGATAATTTTCCGGAAAGGATAAAGCACGCACATTTTCAAATACCAAAGGAAGCTTCGCTAAATTATAATGCTCTTGCATGATTTTTGACCTTTCCTGATTCGCAGCAATCACAATATCCGCTTTCGGATTAATCTTTTTTTCGAGCAGACAACCGATTTTCGAAACAAACGAACCTACTTCCTGCATCAGATATAATTCTCTGACATCAATAATAAATTTTGCTTTTTTTTGTTTTCTGTAGATTTTATATGCCGGATACAAAGCTCTGCGATTATCGGCAAAAATAATGTCGAAATCAGCACTTTGTTTGGCAAAATTTAAACAGAATTTCACAAATGACTTATAATTACGCTTATTTGTTGGTGGTACAACATGTTTTTCCGTATCGGATGAAAAGTCATTTGTGATATAAGTGCAATCACCAAGCAGATTACAAACTGTAATTAATTCGCGTAGACGTCCGTCAAACTTAATGCTGCTATACGACAATAATAAAATTTTCATGTTTATTCTATTAATCTCTCAAGCCTATTTTGAAAGTCCGTTAATTCTGTAATTTCTTTTTCTTCCGGCTAGTTTTCCTATAAATTGCGCAATACTATATCCAAAATTCGTTTGGAAGCTTTACCGTCACCGTAGGGATTTTTTGCTTTACTCATCTTCAAATAAGCCTGTTCGTCAGTCAGCAATTCAATGAAAGATTCATAAATTGCATTTTCATCTGTGCCGACCAGCCTAAGCGTTCCGGCTTCAATTCCTTCCGGGCGTTCCGTCGTATCACGCATGACCAATACAGGTTTACCTAAAGAAGGTGCTTCTTCCTGAATTCCGCCACTATCAGTCAAAATCAAGTATGCTGCGTTAAGTAGATTATGGAATTCGACTACTTCCAAAGGTTCTATTAAACGAACTCGGTTATGATCATGCAGATACTTGGCTGCCGTTTCACGAACTTTCGGATTCATATGAATCGGATAAACCACTTTAATATCAGGGATTTCTTCAACTACACGTCTGATTGCCCTGAACATTGATTCAAGCGGAGCACCCAGATTCTCTCTGCGATGTGCAGTTAAAACAATTAAACGGGAATCCTTCGCCCAACCCACAACCTCATGCTCAAAATCGGCGCGAACTGTCGTTTGCAATGCGTCGATTGCCGTATTACCGGTAATATAAATGCTTTGCTCCGGTTTGCCTTCACGAATTAAATTATCCGCCGACATTTGAGTCGGAGCGAAATTGAATTGAGAAATAATACCGACTGCCTGACGATTAAATTCTTCCGGATAGGGAGAATAAATATCATAAGTGCGTAGTCCCGCCTCAACATGACCTACCGGAATTTGCATATAAAAACAAGCCAATGCCGATACAAAAGTAGTTGAAGTATCTCCATGTACAAGTACCAAATCCGGTTTTTCTTTCACCAAAACTTCACGGATTGATTCCAAAATCGTAATTGTGATATCAAATAAAGTTTGATTTTGTTTCATAATAGCCAAATCATAATCCGGAACAACCTCAAAAACTTCCAGAACTTGTTTTAGCATTTCCCGGTGTTGTCCTGTTACACATACCACCGTTTCAATTTCCGAGCTTTTCTTAAAAGTTTTAACGACCGGACACATTTTTATTGCTTCCGGACGTGTACCGAATATTATCATTACTTTTTTCATATGATCTTTAACCATTCTCCAAATTAAATGTTTTTTCGTCAGAATTAACTTTTGTTTCATCAGAGTGATTTGGTTTTTCATTAGCGTTTAATATAACATATGTTGCCAATAATGTGATTAAATATGCCAAAGCATTATCGCCATACAAACTGTTATAAAAAAGGAATGCGGGAATATAGCTTAAGCCGAATAACAATAAAATCAACATCAAATTGTCTTTGGCTTTCTTAATCAATTTCAGCGATTTGATCAGTAAGAATATTACCAAAAACATTACAACTGCAAATCCGACAATCCCAAAATCAGCCAAAATTTCCAGAAAAATATTATGAGGAAAGTAATTGTCATATTTCTCTTGAAAGGATAATGCTCCATGACCGATAACCGGACTTTTTTTGAACTCCTGAAATGCCATATTCCAGAGATTATATCTGTCATTTTTAAATCTGAACCTTGCTATTCTGTCGCGGTCGCGATCTCTGACAATCATATATTTTTCCGTATTCTTCAAAACATCTTCGCGTAAAGTTTTTTCTGTATATTTTTTAGGAAAATCGTTCTCTAAAATGTGTTTCATGAAAACAGCTTGGACAGTTTTCACCTGATTATCTTCCACATCAATCACATTCAGCTTTTCAGTAATCCGACAACCTGAATTTTCCGCCAATATATGATCTATTTCATTTGCTCTGAGCTCAGCTTCAGTCGGTGGTTCTTCCCGCAATGCACTGAATGCGATAAATGCTTCTTTTCCGTCATAAAAAAATTTAAACCATGCGTCGTCCTGAAAACCCTCAACTTTTGTCCATCTCGGCAAAACACCTAATAATTCTTTTGTGTTTTTCTCAGGACGGATCGGCAAAGGATACATGACATAAAGAGTTTTCTTATCAAGCATTTGTTCTTCGCTGGTAAACTCAAATGCTACATATGCTTCTTTTTCCTGATAGATAATTTTGAACCATGCACCATCTTGAAAACCCTCAATAATTGACCCTTTCGGCAATATACCCAACGATATTTCCGTGTTTTTTTCAGGTCGAACATGCAAAGGACTTGTAACATAACGTCTCGAGATTTCGCCAATTTGCGATAGATTGTCCGTCGGAATAGTTGCATTCGTTGTTGTAACAGAATCAGACAAATTTTCCTTTGTTTCCGATACTCTTGTTTCCTGTGCCTCTTTATCAGAAACTTCATTTTCAGATACTACAGTCTGAGTAACTTTGACTTCTGATGTTTTTGTTTCAAAATTATTAATTTGAGAATTTTTGGATTCAGATACTTCGGATTCTAAATCCCTTTTATTAGAAATTTGGGTTTGAGGAATTTTTATTTCAGACGTTTCTGTTTTTGAATCTGATATTTCTGATGTTTCTTCATTAATTTTTTTGACACCATGAATATTTTTTTCAAACAAAAAATTATTTGAGATGATGTTGATTCTTGATGCCTCAAGTTTTACCAAAGAACCGACCATAAAAGCTATTAAAAACGGAAGTAATATTACTACAAAGTTTTGTAAATATTGTTTTTTATACTTGGAATCAAAAAACAGATAACCTGCCAAAAACAAAATATTAGTAAAAACCAAAGATATAATGCCTGACCTTAACCCTGTGTAGAACACCGCAATATTCAAGATTAACAATATGACAAATCTTTCTATAACAGCCAATTTATTCTGTTTAAATTTTTGTTTAATATTCTGTTTATATAATAAGCCCGTATAGAAAAAAATTGGCGGTAGGAAAAACCAAGCAACATTGCCATATGTAAAATCAATTAATGTGCCGCGACCGTCTTCTGGATAAAAAACTAAAAAGCAAATATACGCAATCGCCAAAATTCCATATACGTATCTGAGTTTACAAAAAACATCTGTTAATTCTTTTCTTAATTCTTGATTGAGTGTTAAAATTCCGGTCATCAAAGATATCGGCAAAGGGAACATCAAGTATAAGGCAATACCACGGACATCTAAACCAATCAGGAAAGGCATCACATAAATCAAATTGACAATACCTATAATCAATAAAACTTTATAAGCTCTATGTGAAATAACATAATACAGAAAATAGATTAAGATAAACAGATTAAAAAAAGCATAAATAGCAGAAGACAAAACGGTTATATTGCCCTGATAGCCAACATAAGACAGCACCATATTAAAAAATGAAATATTACTCAAACTGAAGCTGAGTACAAAGAAATAAAGTGCTGTTTTTTTTATTATAGACATAATTCGACTATCTTTAATTAACATAAAAATCAGCCCCGTCTTTTATCTGACCACAGTTACCGGAGTTCCCGGACTTATATTGTTGAATACTGCAGGCATATTGGCAGGAGGAACATTAACACAGCCATGACTGCCGCGATATTGGTATGTATCACTGTTCATATAAAAACCAGATGTCGGTTGCCAAGAGGCATCATGAATACCATAACCGTTATAGAAAGGTGCCCAATAAGCAACCGCTTCATTCCAAGTAGGACCTACTAAATTCGTATTGCGTTGTTTATAGTTCACATAGAAATTACCGATAACAGTCGGCGTTATAGGTTTTCCGGAAATAATCGGTGATGATGTTACCAATTTATTATAATTAAATACCCACATATATTGGTGACTTAAACTAACCAGAACATGATTTCCGCCAACATAACGGCTCGAAACAATATCGTCTGCTGAATCATTAACATATAATGTTCCGTCTCGATAACTGAATTCAGCAAAACTCCATGCATTTACTACCGGATTTCTTTGGAATTGTGGGATAAATACATATCCGGTTTGACCGTTATACGACACTTTCAGATATCCTCTTTCCATCGTTCCGCTTAAGTAAGTACCCTTAGCCGCAATTGTAAACATTTCACCGCCGGGGGTTTTACGCACATAGGCCGATGTTTTCAAATAGCCGCTATAATACGGAGCTTCGGTTTGCGTATTAAACTTTGCAACATAAGCGGTTTGACCATTTAAGGTATGTCTGAACCAATTGCCGACAATCGTTCCTCTGACATAAATCGGATGTTCCAGACGGGCAATAATCGGCCCGTTCGGACTTTGGCGAATAATTGAACCGGCTTTTACATAGCGGCTGATCAATATCGGATTCCTTTGGAATTGCGGGATAAACACATATCCGGTTTGACCTTTATACGATACTTTCAGATATCCTCTTTCCATCGTTCCGCTTAAGCGAGTACCTTTAGCTGCAATTGCGAACATTTCACCTCCGGGAGCTTTGCGCACATAGGCCGATGTTTTCAAATAACCGCTATAGTACGGCGCTTCGGTTTGCGTGTTAAGTTCCGCAACATAAACGGTTTGACCATTTAAGGTATGCCTGAACCAGTTGCCGATCATCGTTCCTCTGACATAAATCGGATGTTCCAGACATGTAATAATCGGTCCGTTCGGACTTTGGCGAATATTTGAACCGGCTTTTACATAGCGGCTGATCAATATCGGATTCCTTTGGAATTGCGAGATAAACACGTAACCGGTTTGACCGTTATACGATACTTTCAGATATTCTCTTTCCATTGTTCCGCTTAAGTGAGTACCTTTAGCTGCAATTGCAAATATTTCACCTCCGGGGGTTTTACGCACATAGGTCGATGTTTTCAGATAACCGCTATAATACGGCGCTTCGGTTTGCGTGTTAAGTTCCGCAACATAAGCGGTTTGACCATTGTAGCTATGTCTGAACCAATTGCCGACCATTGTTCCTCTGACATAAATCGGATGTTCCAGACATGTAATAATCGGTCCGTTCGGACTTTGGCGAATATTTGAACCGACTTTTACATATCGGTGCATATTCACCGGAGTTGTCTGCGACGAAGAGGTGTTCGATTCAGCAAGCGGTTGATTGTTGTCTGTTTCAGTCAATTGTGCATTTTCATGTTCCGTAGTTTCTCCTTGGACATTGGAATTACCGTCAAAATAAAAACAAGAAAAAACTATCGTACAGATTGTAACCAGTAATATTATTTTCTTAAATGACAATTTTTTATTCATATTCACCTCTCAATTGCGCAAGATAATTTGTTATGTTTATGTGCAAATTTTGGTTTTGCATGTTAATAATTAAAAACAGGCAGTCCCTCCGGCTTATTTTATGACAAAACTTCTTTTGCTTTCAATTAAGGTTTCACTTATCAAGGTAAGATCCGCCTCTTTTAAATAAGGATGCATTGGAATACTTAGTACGGTTTGACATAATTCTTTTGTATTATTCAATGCTCTTTCCGGCAATGACAAAGCGGAAAAAGCCATCTGTTGATGTAAAGGAATCGGATAATAAATCATTGTCGGAATATCTTTTTCTTTTAATTGATGTTGAATAAATTCCCGTTCAGCCGAAGAATCTAAAATCAAGGTAAATTGTGCATAACTTGATTCATAACTTTCCGGAACTTGCGGAGTTCGGAATTCATCGTCCAAAGCTTGACGATATAAATCAGCAACTTGATTAACAGCTGCTAATTCATAGTCTTGGAACGCTTGTAGTTTAACACGCAAAATTGCCGCTTGAATCGTGTCCAAACGCGAATTTACACCGATTCGTACATTATCATATTTATAAGAACCTTTGCCATGTACTTTTAGTGAATTTAATAAGGCCGCTAAATCAGAATTGTTAGTGAAAATCGCACCGCCATCGCCATAACATCCCAACGGTTTGGCCGGAAAGAAAGAGGTGGTTGCCACATCGCCAAAGCTGCCGGCTTTTTTTCCGTCAATACTACCTCCAAAACCTTGAGCACTATCTGATAAAACCTGCAAATTATATTTCCGAGCAATTTTTTCTATTGCAGGATAATCCGCCGGTAAACCGAACAAGTCAACCGGGATAATAGCCCGCGGTTTTAATTTCCCTTTGCGATTAACCTCTTCAATCGCCTGAATTAAATCCTCAGTATCTATATTAAAAGTTTCTTTTTTAACATCAACAAAAATTGGCGTAGCGCCACAATAACCAACAACTTCCGCCGTTGCAAAAAAAGTAAAATCAGGTACAAATACAGCATCTCCGGGACCGATATCCCATGCCGTCAAAACCAATGACATTGCATCTGTGCCGTTGCCACAGCTGATACAATGTTTTACACCGACGTAAGCCGCCAGTTCCTGTTCAAGTTTTGTAACCGGATCGCCACCGATAAAGGTTGCCGAACTCATTACGTCCAGCACAGCTTGATCTATTTCTTTTTTCAAAATTTGATATTGTTGTTTCAAATCACGAAATTCCATATTTCCTCCAACAAGCACAACAATCACTATTTCATCAACATATTACCTCATTTTTTAATCGGATCTTCATCTACAACTTTTGCCGGCACACCATAAGCCTTACTGTTATCAGGAATATCAGACAGAACAACACTGCCCATACCGATTATTGCATGCTTGCCTATCGCAACTCTATTTTTAAGCTTCGCACCGATACCGATAAAGCTGCCGTCTTGTATTGTGGTAAATCCGCCCATACTTACTGAGCTTGCCAACTCCACATTATTGCCGATTCGACAATCATGGTGAATATGACAAAAACTGTCAATATGACTGGATCTGCCAATCTTGGTTTTTCCTGCTAAACCGGCTGCAATTACACAATGACTATTTATAGTCGTATCGTTTAATATTTCCACTCTGCCCAAGGTCGGCATGCTTTGTAAATTGCCGCTTTCGTCTTGAACCAAATTATAACCGGCAGCTCCGATTACCGTATTCTCACCGATTCGTACATTATTCGCCAATATGGTTTTTTGAATAATTGCACCGCTCCCGATAAAAACCTGATCACCGATGATACAGTCATGATCAATAAAAGCTCCCGTTCCGATTTGCACACCAATACCCAACTTCACATTTTCACCGAGTCTTGCTCCGTTCGCCAGAGTATTGATTTTTCGAGTTGAATTATAGCTATCCAAGACTTGCTCCAGTTTTTTTGTGAAATGATAATAAGCCAATTGCGGATTGTCCGAAAATTTAAAATGATGTTTCTTCAATAAGTCAGACGGAACTTCCAGACCGTTTTCAGCAAAAATCAAGCAATTTTCGACAGGTTCCAAATTTACTAACAATTTACCTGCCTTTGCCGATACAAACATTGCCGTATTGGATTGCGGCTCACCTATATATGAAACTGCTTTGATTTCTTTTTCCATAAATAATTTGTTAATTAATTCCAAATATATACTGATTATTTTCTAAATTATCTCTAACTAATTTCTAAATAACACCAATCATCATCTTGCGACAATTCCTCCCCCGATTAATTGCAAAACCTACCAACAAAATCCAAAGTTGAACCCTTGGTTAAAGGTAATTTTACCGGTTTACCGGTAGCTGCTGATTGATAGATTGCCAAAACCAATTCTAAAGCATTCCGGCCGTCATGTCCGTCAATATAAGGTTTGCGCTGTTCTTTAATCGCAGAAATAACATCGGTAAATAAAGGATTATGTCCAAAACCATAGACATTCGGCGGATTTTCATGATATTTTTCTTTGATTTCCACGGGATCATCCAAACCGTCTTGGAACATCCATTCTTCAATAATATTGACCGACTTGCCGCCGGCTTTCACCGTACCTTCGGTTCCGAAGAGATATAAAGTTTCTTCAAGATTTTTCGGATAGATATTGGTCGTACCTTCAATTAAACCGTAACTGCCGTTTTTAAATTTGATAATTGCCAAACCGAGATCTTCCGCTTCGATATATTCATGATTCAACTGATCGGTATAAGCGAAGACTTCATCAATCTCATCACCCATCATCCAACGCAATAAATCAATATTGTGAATACATTGATTCATCAAGGCACCGCCGTCTTGAGCCCAGGTACCGCGCCAGGGAGCTTGATCATAGTATTGTTTGCCGCGATTCCAGCGGATATGGGCAGCTCCGTGCAACAATTTTCCGAAACGCTTATTCTCCACAGCTTCTCTGATTTTTAAGATTGATTTGTTAAATCTGTTTTGATGACAGGCACATAAAACCAGCTTTTTTTCTTCTGCTTTGGCAATCATTCTGTCAGCATCTTCCAGCGATAATGCTATCGGTTTTTCAACAATTAAATTTACACCGGCATCCAAACAATCTAAAGCAATTTGGGCATGTTTGCCACTCTCGGTGCAAATTGAAATTAAATCAATATTTTCATTTGCCAACATTTCCCTATAGTCATGATATTGCTTTACCCGATCTGACAAATCATATGTATCTAGTTTTTCTTGCATTGCTCCGGGCAAAATATCAGCAACTGCAACAATTTTGAGTTCATTCTCCAAAGCTGCCGCAAAATGATTATGTGAGATTCTGCCACATCCGACAATTGCATAATTTAACATAATGGCTCCTCGTGCTTGTCTTTATAACAAATAAATGTTATTTCTATCTTTTACTGTCGCAAAAGCATTTCTTGTATCAAAAATCCGCTGTGCTTTTTCCGCAATTGCTTGATAATCAAATTGTGAATTGGCGGATAATAAAATAATCAAATCATACTCGCCTAAATTATCCGGCATTTCCGTCAATCCTTGATGCTTAACCCCTTTAAACTTATACTCGAAAATCATCGGATCATAAAAATCGACCTCAGCGCCTTTATTTTCCATAATGTCAATTACATCAAGAGCCGGACTTTCACGATAATCATCAATATCAGATTTATAAGCAACACCGAGTGCCAGAATTTTTGAACCGTTCATTGATTTATGATCCGCATTTAAAATATCAATTGCCCGATCAACCGTATATTTCGGCATCCGATCATTAATCATCATTGACGACTCGATCATTGAAGTGTGAAAATCAAATTCCCTCGCTTTCCAAGAAAGATAATAGGGATCTAACGGAATACAATGTCCGCCCAACCCGGGACCGGGATAAAAAGCCTGAAAACCATACGGTTTGGTTTTGGCTGCATCAATTACTTCCCAAATGTCAATTTTCATCTCATGACATAGCATTGCCAATTCATTGACCAAGCCTATATTAATATTTCTATACGTATTTTCCAAAATTTTTTCCATTTCAGCTACTGCGGGCGAACTTACGGTATGCACCTCTCCATCCAAAATCGAAGAATATACAGCAGCAATGACTTCTTTGGCATCTTCACCGATAGCACCGACGACCTTAGGTGTATTTTTCGTTTTAAACTGTTTGTTACCCGGATCAACTCTTTCCGGAGAAAAACCTAAATAGAAATCCTCGCCGCAAACAAGACCGGATCCTTCTTCCAAAATCGGTTTAATCAATTCTTCAGTAGTCCCGGGATATGTAGTAGATTCAAGAACTACGACTGTACCCTGTTTTAAATGTTTTGCTATATCTCTTGAAGAATTTTTCAGATAACTGATATTCGGTTGTTGATATTTATCCAAAGGTGTCGGAACACAAATCGCAATAAAATCGACATCTGTAACAAAGGAAAAATCTGAAGTTGCTTTCAGGTATCCGGAGGCGACAATAGCTTCTAAATCTTCATTGACCACATCACCAATATAATTTTCTCCGCGATTAACCTGATCGACTTTTTGTTTCTGCACATCAAAACCGATTGTCTTATAGCCTGCTTTGGCTTTTTCAACCGCTAAAGGTAAACCGACATAACCCAAGCCGACCACTCCCATAGTCAAAGATTTATTCTTAATTTTCTGCAACAATTCCGCTTTTATATCAATATTTTGCATATTGTTTATTCTCTTTTCAATTAGCATTTTAAGGTTTGCATTTCTTGTCTTTTGGCAATTATACAGAGAATTCTTGATGTTTACCCCTGGTTGTTTTTATACTAGCATTTACACATTCTATTATAAAATATAAGCAAATCTAAACAAAAGTCAGAAACATTGTAACATTAACTAATTTCTAATTACTTTTCTTAATTTTTCTTAATATCTTTTTGTCTTATTGTCAAAATTATTTCACCTGTTTTACTATCAAAGTTAAATCATACAGTCAAGGCCGAATTCAATACTTCAATCAATTTCAGAGAAAGCTTTGTATAATCATGCTCCTCTGCTATTTGATAGGCACGTTTTCCCATAGCCTTTATTTCGGTTTCTGTTTGATCGACAAAATATTTGATTCCTGCAAAAATCGTATCCGGCAATTGGTTTTGTGTTTCAATACCGCAATTATATTGTTCAATTAAAGAATACTTTGTTTTGACCGTACATAAAACAGGTTTTTTTGCTGCACAATATTCAAACAGTTTATTCGGACTTACTCCATACTTTTCTACACCGACTTGCTTAAAATGAATCAAAGTAACATCCGCTTTGGACAAAATCCCGGCAATCTGCTTTTTTTCGACACAACCCTTAAAGCTGATATTTTTCAAACCATAACTCTGTGTCAAATCAACAAGTCGATCTTTTTCCGGTCCGTCACCGTAAATGTAAAAATGAACTTGCGGTAAGGCTGTCTGACATAGGCGAGCTGTTTCAACAATAAGTTCAAGTTTGTAAGCATGACGAACCGATCCGGTAAACACAATATTGAACTTGTCTTTTTGTTCCAATTCATAATCTGCAATTTTATAATTTTCCAGGTTAAAATTGAATTCTTCTAAATCTACACCGTTATTAATCTGCACAATTTTACTCAAATCAATATCCTGATCCCATTTTTTTTCACGGATATAATCCTGCCCGCCTGCCATAGTGAAAATTAATCTATCTGCATTGGCATACAGCCATTTTTCCAATTTATACAATATTCTAATTATGGGATTTTTTTCCGAGATATCATTATACGCCGTTATTGATAAAGGCCAGAGATCACGAACTTCTTGCACACATGGAATATTCCTTTTTTTTGCAAATTTCATCACGGTATAACAACAAAACGGACTGGGTGAAGACAGATAGATTACATCCGGTCTGTCACCATTTTTGATTAATTGTTTAATCGCTTTCACACAATTTACAGAAAATTGCAACATACTGTATATTCTGCGCCAATTGTTTTTTGAATAACTCAAAGTACGGACAAAAGAATATTCCACGCCGTCCATTTCTTTTTCCGTAATCAAATTCTTGTCTTGCATCATATTGAGATTGGTGTTGTGGATCTGACTTGCTGTCAAAATCCTCACCTGATGGTTCATCCGGGTTAAGTTTTTTGAAAAGTAATAATGTCTGACCAAACCGCCCAAACTGGGAGGAATTGCCGAATTATTAACAATAAATATCTTCATCAAAAGTAATTCTCCTATTACTATATAGAATCATTTTCCGCGAAACTCGTCAATTAAACCAGCCGAATAGCAAACAAAAACCGTTACCTTCATCATATTTCCGTAAATTTTTATTTGATTAAACATGATGTATAATAAAAATCACCGTGACAATTGAGATATTTGTTTGATATTGATATATTATTCACCGAAATTAATCGAATTTTAGATTAATTTAATATATTAGATTAACTAGACAAATTCAGATTTGATTAAGTTTAGATTAAATAGTTTTTTCTAAAAGGTCTGTTAATTAAAAATATAAAAAGAGGCAGAAATGGAAAATAAAAAAACTACTAAACGGCGAATTACACCGAAAAAAATAGTACTTTTAGTATACGATATAGCCACAACGATTATTGCTGCTTTAATAGCTTTGTTCATTTATTATGAGGGTACAATACCTGATATAATTATTGAAAATTTTAAGAATTCATGGTTTCTTTATCCGATCATCGGTGCAATCATCTTTTATCTGCTCGGTTTCTTCGATCAGATGTGGGCTTTTGCCAGTGCCGCACAGTATATAATGGTTGCAACCGGTGCTTTGGTAGATACGATTGTCATGGTTTTAGTCCTGCAGCTGCTGGACTTGCGTTTTGCATACGTGGCCTATTTTCTCTACTGGTTCATCCTGACCATGATGTTATTATTGATTAGAATTACTTATCGTTGGTATTCCCATTTTCAATACAAAAAGCGACAAAAAGATATCGACACCGAAAATAATTCGATCCGTGTATTAATTGTCGGTGGCGGCAGAGCCGGATCCCAGATTATTTCCGAACTGCATAATCGTCAAGTTATCCGCGTTCCTATTGCAATAGTTGATGATAATCCGCTCACCCATACCTATAAAAATCAAGGAGTTCCGGTATTAGGCGATCGTAATGATATTCCGAAATTGGTTAAAGACTTAAATATCGATGAAATTATCATTGCTATTCCGAGTGCAGATCGGAAGACTATTCAGGAAATAATCCAAATAGCTCGCAAAACAGCGGCAAATGTAAAAATGCTGCCTTATTTTGCTGGAGTTTTAGAAGAAGATACCTCAATTCAGCTCAGCGATATTCGTGAAGTCGATATTGAAGATTTGCTTGGACGCGACCCGGTCAAGTTGGAGCTTGATGGTATTGACGCTTATTTAAAAAATAAAGCCGTCCTCGTCACAGGCGGCGGCGGTTCAATCGGTTCCGAAATAGCAAGACAGATTGCAAAATTCAAACCTAGTGTTCTGATCTTATTTGACATTTATGAGAACAATGTCTATGAATTACAGCAGGAGCTCAAAGCAAAATATGGAACAAATCTCAACCTGCAAGTCTTAATCGGTTCGGTTCGAGATAAACAACGCTTGGAAGAAATATTCGCCAAATGGAAACCCAGCGTAGTCTTCCATGCTGCAGCTCATAAACATGTACCGTTAATGGAGGATAGCCCGGAAGATGCAGTCAAAAACAATCTGTTCGGAACTTATAACGTAGGTAGAACTGCCGGCAAATACGGTTCCCGACGTATGGTTCTTATCTCAACCGACAAAGCAGTCAATCCGACCAATGTCATGGGTGCTACCAAACGTTTAGCTGAAATGGTCATGCTTTCTTTGAATAGTATCTATCCGAATACCATTTATTCTGCTGTCAGATTCGGTAACGTATTAGGTTCTTCGGGCTCCGTTATCCCTCTCTTCAAAAAACAAATCAGAGAAGAACATCAAGTGACAGTTACTCATCCGGAAATCGAACGCTATTTCATGACAATACCGGAAGCTTCAAGACTCGTCCTGCAAGCCGCTTCTTATGCTAAAGACGGAGAAATCTTCGTTTTGGATATGGGAGAACCGGTAAAAATTCTTGATTTAGCAATCGAGTTGATTTCATTGTCCGGTTATGAACCCTATGTTGACATTCCGATTGATTTCGTCGGTCTAAGACCCGGTGAAAAAATGTACGAAGAACTATACTTGGATCAGGAAAGTCTGGATCATACAGCACACGAAAAGATTTTCACTCTGTCACAAAATGAAGATTGTGAATCACTTAAGCAGGAAGTGGCTCATTTGCTTGATATTATCAAAATCCATAATCCTAAATTAAATCAAAAAGTCCAACAATTGATGAACGATACCATTAAATTAATCAGTAACAATTAAGACAGCTCAGAATTTAGAATTGTACAAATTTTGATTTGCTCAAGACCAAAAAGCGAACAGATTTAAGAGCGAGACTCTGTTTTCTGCTCAATATCCAGAGCCCTGCAAGTATTGTTCGCAGAGCTCCAAAAAGTGCGTATATTACTCGGTTAAGGTTAACTGAAAAAATTATCCCAGTACCTCTTTGATACTTTTTATTACATACATTGCATCTTCTTCTGTTAACCCGGCATGCAGTGGTAAACGCAATCCTGTCTTCCCTACTTCCTCCGTTACGGGACAATCTTCTACTTTATTCCCCATTGAAATACCATATGGAGATGAATGCAAAGGTACATAGCAAATATGTGCCATAATGTTTTTTTCTTTTAGTCTATCAATTAAATCTTTACGAATTTCTTCAGTAGGAAGTAAAATCTTAAACATATGAGCATTATGTCCTACATTTTCCGGAATAATCGGGAGTCTTAGAAGTTTATCCTGCTCAAGTTCAGACAAACCTCTATAATAGGTATTCCAAATTTTCATGCGTTTCTTATATATCTCATCATATCTCTCTAATTGAGCTGTCAGCATTGCTGCCAAAAGATCAGACGGTAAAAAAGAAGAGCCTATATCATGCCAGGTATATTTATCAACAAGTCCTGCAAGTAGTTGCCGGCGATTTGTACCTTTCTCACGAATTATCTCCGCTCTATCCATCTGATCTTCCAGATTAACCACAATGGCTCCACCTTCTCCCATTGAGAAGTTTTTCGTTTCATGAAAACTGAAGCAACCATATTCTGAAAGTGTGCCTGCATAACGACCTTTATAGGTTGAACCGACAGCCTGTGCCGCATCCTCAATAACAACTAAATCATATTTATGGGCAATCTCATTAATGGTATCCATCTCACATGGAACACCGGCATAATCTACTGCATAAATTGCTTTTGTTTTTTCTGTGATTAAAGCTTCAATTTTATTTTCATCAATGTTAAAAGTATCCTCTCTGATATCACAAAATACCGATTTCGCTCCACGTAATAAAAAGGCATTTACAGTAGATGAAAAGGTAAACGAAGGAGTAATAACTTCATCCCCCGGAGCCAAATTTGCCAGTATAGAAGCCATTTCCAAGGCATCCGTTCCTGATGTTGTCAGCAACATGTTCTCTATACCGAACAGTTGCTTAAACAATTCGTATACTCTTTTCGTGTATTTACCATCCCCGGAATGAATTCCATTGTGTAATGAATCTATCAGATATTTTTCTTCCAAATTAGTAATTGAAGGTTTATTAAATCTTATCATAGTTATCCTCTATTAATATTAGTTTTTCTATATAATAGTCTTTATTAGCTCACATTAAAATATCTTTTAAATAAATGTAATAATTTTCTAATTAACATTAATTAATATTAACCATACATTTCATTGTAATATTTCTGATAATCACCACTGACAATTTCATTAACCCAGTCCATATTATCAAGATACCAATTAATTGTTCTTGCCATTCCCTCATCAAAGGAATGAGCCGGACTCCAACCTAATGTCGATGTAATTTTCGTATTATCAATTGCATAACGACGATCATGTCCCGGGCGGTCTTTGACGTAAGTAATTAAGTCTTCTGATTTTTCGAGTTGATTGATAATTAACTTAACAATCTCAATATTTGCCTTTTCATTGTTGCCACCGATGTTATATACTTCGCCATCAATACCTTTAAGTCTTACAGTATCAATTGCGGAACAATGATCTTCAACATACAGCCAATCACGCACCTGCATACCGTCACCATAGACCGGTAGAGATTTGCCTTTAAGAACATTATTGATCATCAGCGGGATCAATTTTTCCGGAAATTGATACGGTCCGTAATTGTTGCTGCATCTTGTGATATTAATCGGTAAACCGAAGGTTTTGAAATATGCATAAACCAACAGATCGGAAGATGCTTTGGATGCTGAGTAGGGACTATTAGGGGATAGATTCATCTCTTCCGTGAAAAGACCTTCCGGTCCTAAAGAACCATAAACTTCATCGGTTGAAACATGAACGAACTTAACATCAGCTTTGAAATCTTTGCTATATTTATCATCCGGTTCAATTTTCCAATGCTTTTTGGCTGTATCAAGTAATATTTGAGTGCCCAGAATATTTGATTTAACAAAGATATCAGGCTCCACGATGCTTCTGTCAACATGAGATTCTGCCGCAAAATGCACAACTTGTTGAATGTTATGTTCAGAAAAAATCTGATCAACCAATTCTGCATCACATATATCACCTTTGACAAAACTATAATTCGGATTGTCTTTTATTGATTCTAAATTTTTCAGGTTTCCGGCATATGTTAATGCATCTAAATTTACTATTGAGATATCTTCATATTTCTCCAACATATAAATAATAAAATTGCTACCTATAAATCCCGCTCCGCCTGTAACCAAAATGTTCATTGTTATATTATCAGACCTTTCTAGAGTTTATTCTATACGTTTTTATTGACTACTAATTATTGATTTTTGACAAGTTCCAGTAAGTATTGACCATAGTCCGTCATTTTCAAATCATCTGCAATTTTTGCAAGTTGATCTGTATTAATAAATCCCCGTCGCCATGCGATTTCTTCGATACATGAAATATAGTAACCTTGACGAGTTTGAATAGTTTCAACAAAGTTCGCCGCATTGAGAATTCCTGCAGGTGTTCCGGTATCCAACCAAGCCAGTCCTCTGCCTAATAACTCTACATGCAAATCTCCACGTTTCAGATATTCATTATTAACAGAAGTTATTTCAACTTCACCACGATCTGACGGTTTTACATTCTTGGCAATATCAACTACAGAATTATCATAGAAGTATAAACCGGGGACAGCAAAATGTGATTTAGGAAACTCCGGTTTTTCTTCAATCGAAATTACTTTGCCGGTATCATCAAATTCAACTACACCATAGGATCGAGGATCGCGGACCGGATAACCGAAGATCGTTGCCCCGCCTTTTTCTTGTCTGGTTTTTGCTTTTTTCAGAATATAAGATAAATTCTGACCGTAAAACACATTATCTCCTAAAATAAGTGCGACAGAATCATCCCCGATAAATTTTTCACCGATAATAAAAGCATCTGCTAAGCCTTTAGGTTCTGCTTGTTCTGCATAAGACAAAGAAATACCGATGTTTGAGCCATCTCCTAAAAGATTTTGATACATCGGTAAGTCTTCCGGTGTTGAAATAATCAATATTTCTTTAATATATGCTAACAATAAAGTAGATAACGGATAGTAAATCATCGGTTTGTCATAAAGTGGCAATAACTGTTTCGAAATCACCTTTGTTATCGGGTATAAGCGGGTGCCTTTACCTCCGGCTAGAATAATACCTTTCATTGATACATTCTCCTCATATTATCTTTGTTCAGATTGTACTTACTCGGATAAAGCCCTTATAGTTGGTGTAAATTAAAAAAGTGAGTCATGCCCACTCTTTGCTACAATGGTTTTGAAGAAAAATCAAAGTAAGGAGCAGAACATGACTCAACTTAATATTACACTAAATGAA